>NZ_JBXANU010000005.1:0-64651 GCF_058802085.1 Pseudomonas sp. GW822-FHT02G04 | reverse complement strand
CCTCTCCCCCCCCCCCCCCCCCCCCCCCCCCCCCCCCCCCCCCCCCCCCCCCCCCCCCCCCCCCGCTCCTACAGTTGATCTTCATCGCCTGTTCTCAATCGGTTTTAACGCCATGAATACTTCAACCACTGTCAAAGCTCATATGGACATCCCGCAACCGGTGCGTAAAAGCCGGTTGACCAACCCCGGCTGGTTTCTGGTCAGCCCCTCGGTGGCGTTGCTGCTGCTGTGGATGATCGTGCCGCTGGGCATGACCGTTTACTTTTCGATGATCCGCTACAACCTGCTCTACCCCGGCGAAAACGAATTCGTGGGGCTGGAGAACTTCAGTTACTTCCTGAGCGATTCGGGTTTCCTGCCCGGCGCCACCAATACCCTGTTGCTGGTGGGCAGCGTGTTGCTGATCAGCGTGGTGTTCGGCGTGTTGATCAGCGCGTTGCTGGAGGCCAGTGAGTTTCTCGGTCGCGGCATCGTGCGGGTGATGTTGATCTCGCCGTTCTTCATCATGCCCACCGTCGGTGCGCTGATCTGGAAGAACCTGATCTTTCACCCGGTCTCGGGGATTCTTGCCTACATCTGGAAGCTGTTCGGCGCCCAACCGGTGGACTGGCTGGCCCACTACCCGCTGCTGTCGATCATCATCATTGTGTCTTGGCAATGGTTGCCCTTCGCGATTCTGATCCTGATGACCGCCATGCAGTCCCTCGACCAGGAACAGAAAGAAGCCGCACGTCTGGACGGTGCCGGACCGATCGCCATCTTCTGGCACCTGACCTTGCCGCACCTGGCGCGGCCGATTGCGGTGGTGGTGATGATCGAAACCATTTTCCTGCTGTCGGTGTTCGCCGAAATCTTCACCACCACCAACGGTGGCCCCGGCTACGCCTCGACCAACCTCGCCTACCTGATCTACAACCAGGCGCTGGTGCAGTTCGACGTTGGCATGGCCTCCGCCGGTGGTTTGATCGCGGTGGTGATTGCCAACATCGCGGCCATCGTGCTGGTGCGCATGATCGGCAAAAACCTGACAGACAAAGCCTGAGGCCTGCGCCATGACTCTTCAACAATCCCGTCGCCTGCAAAGCCTGCTGCTCGGCACCCTGGCCTGGGCCATCGCGATCCTGATTTTCTTCCCGATCTTCTGGATGGTGCTGACCAGTTTCAAGACCGAAATCGACGCGTTCGCCACACCGCCGCAGTTCATCTTCACGCCGACGCTGGAGAACTACCTGCACATCAACGAGCGTAGCGATTACTTCAGCTTCGCCTGGAACTCGGTGGTGATTTCCTTCAGCGCCACGGCATTGTGCCTGCTGATTGCGGTGCCGGCCGCCTACTCCATGGCGTTCTACGAAACCCAGCGCACCAAAGGCACGTTGCTGTGGATGCTCTCCACCAAGATGCTGCCGCCAGTGGGCGTGCTGATGCCGATCTACCTGTTGGCCAAGAGCTTTGGCCTGCTGGATACGCGAATCGCGCTGATCGTGATCTACACGCTGATCAACCTGCCGATCGTGGTCTGGATGGTTTACACCTACTTCAAAGACATCCCCAAGGACATCCTCGAAGCGGCACGCCTGGACGGCGCCACCCTGTGGCAGGAAATGGTCCGGGTGCTGCTGCCGATCGCCAAAGGCGGCCTGGCCTCCACGGTGTTGTTGTCGCTGATCCTGTGCTGGAACGAGGCGTTCTGGTCGCTGAACCTGACCTCGTCCAAAGCCGCACCACTGACCGCACTGATCGCCTCTTACTCAAGCCCCGAAGGTTTGTTCTGGGCCAAGTTGTCGGCGGTGTCGACCCTGGCTTGCGCGCCGATTCTGATCTTCGGCTGGATCAGCCAGA
Source organism: Pseudomonas sp. GW822-FHT02G04 (assembly GCF_058802085.1). Classification (NCBI taxonomy): domain Bacteria; kingdom Pseudomonadati; phylum Pseudomonadota; class Gammaproteobacteria; order Pseudomonadales; family Pseudomonadaceae; genus Pseudomonas; species Pseudomonas sp. GW822-FHT02G04. The sequence continues at coordinate 62,809 of NZ_JBXANU010000005.1, read as the reverse complement.
AACAGCTGGTCCGCGGCCTGTCGTTTGGCGCCGTGAAATAGCCCTCAAAGAATAAACATAAAGGAGCGCCATCATGGCCAACCTGAAAATCAAAAATCTGCAAAAAGGCTTCGAAGGTTTTTCCATCATCAAAGGCATCGACCTGGAAGTGAACGACAAGGAATTCGTGGTGTTCGTCGGCCCGTCGGGTTGCGGCAAGTCCACCCTGCTGCGGCTGATCGCCGGCCTTGAAGAAGTCAGCGGCGGCACCATCGAGCTCGATGGCCGCGACATCACCGAAGTCAGCCCGGCCAAGCGCGACCTGGCGATGGTGTTCCAGACCTACGCCCTGTACCCGCACATGAGCGTGCGTAAAAACATGTCGTTCGCCCTCGACCTGGCCGGTGTAGCGAAAGCCGAAGTCGAGAAGAAGGTCGGCGAAGCAGCGCGCATTCTGGAGCTCGGGCCGATGCTCGAACGTAAACCGAAACAGCTGTCCGGCGGTCAGCGTCAGCGCGTGGCGATCGGCCGGGCCATCGTGCGTAACCCGAAAATCTTCCTGTTTGACGAACCGCTGTCCAACCTCGACGCCGCCCTGCGGGTGCAAATGCGCCTGGAACTGTTGCGCCTGCACAAAGAACTGCAAGCCACCATGATCTACGTGACCCACGATCAGGTCGAAGCCATGACCATGGCCGACAAAGTCGTCGTGCTCAATGGCGGCAAGATCGAGCAGGTCGGTTCGCCACTGGACCTGTATCACCAGCCGGCCAACCTGTTTGTCGCAGGCTTTCTCGGCACACCGAAAATGGGCTTCCTCAAAGGCAGAGTCACCCGTGTTGAAAGCCGGGGCTGCGAAGTGCTGCTGGACGCCGGCACCCGCATCACTCTGCCGCTGAGCGCTGCCAACCTGAGCGTCGGCGGCGCGGTGACGCTGGGCATTCGCCCGGAACATCTGGAGCTGGCGCAACCCGGCGACTGCACGCTGCAAGTCACCGCCGATGTCAGCGAACGTCTGGGCAGCGACACCTTCTGCCACGTCCTGACCTCGTCCGGCGAAGCGCTGACCATGCGCGTTCGCGGCGATCTGGCGAGCCGTTATGGCGAAACCCTGAGCTTGCACCTGGACGCCGAACACTGCCATTTATTCGATGCCGACGGCGTGGCGCTGACCCGCCCACTGCGCGCCGCAGCCTGATTTCAGAGAGCATGCAATGAAACTGAATAAATCCAACCTCAATCGCCTCTCCCCCGAGGTGGCCTTGCCCGCCTACACCCTGAGCGACACCCGCCAGGGCATCGCGCACATCGGCGTCGGCGGTTTCCACCGCGCACATCAGGCGTACTACACCGATGCCTTGATGAACACCGGCGAAGCACTGGACTGGGCCATCTGCGGGGTCGGCCTGCGCGCCGAAGACCGTCGTGCCCGGGACGATCTGCAAGAACAGGATTACCTGTTCACCCTGTTTGAACTGGGCGATAGCGACGACACCGAAGTGCGAGTCATCGGCGCCATCCGCGACATGCTGCTGGCCGAAGACGGCGCCGAGACGCTGATCGATAAACTGGCCAGCCCCGAGATCCGCATCGTCTCGCTGACCATCACCGAGGGCGGCTACTGCATCGACGACAGCAACGGCGAGTTCATGGCGCACCTGCCGCAGATCCAGCACGACCTGGCCAATCCGAACGCGCCGAAAACCGTGTTCGGCTTCCTCTGCGCCGCGCTGGCCAAACGGCGTGCAGCCGGCACGCCCGCGTTCACGCTGATGTCCTGCGATAACCTGCCGCACAACGGCGCGGTGACCCGTAAAGCCTTGCTCGCATTCGCTGCCCTGCACGATATCGACCTGCGCGACTGGATCGAGCGCAACGTCAGCTTCCCCAACGCCATGGTCGACCGCATCACACCGATGACCAGCACCGAGCATCGTCTGCAACTGCACGACACTCACAGCATCGACGACGCCTGGCCGGTGGTCTGCGAACCGTTTGTGCAGTGGGTGTTGGAAGACAAATTCGTCAACGGTCGCCCAGCCTGGGAAAAGGTCGGCGTGCAGTTCACCGATGACGTCACGCCTTACGAAGAGATGAAGATCAAACTGCTCAACGGCAGCCACCTGGCCCTGACCTATCTGGGTTTCTTGAAGGGTTACCGCTTCGTTCACGAAACCATGAACGACCCGCTGTTCGTGCGCTACATGCGCGCCTACATGGACCTGGACGTCACACCGCAACTGGCGCCGGTGCCGGGGATCGACCTGAGCGACTACAAAAACACTCTCGTGGCGCGCTTCTCCAATCAGGCGATTGCCGATCAGCTGGAGCGAGTGTGTTCGGACGGTTCGTCGAAGTTTCCGAAATTCACCATGCCGACCCTCAACCGCTTGATCGCCGATGGCCGCGAGACCAAACGTGCGGCGCTGGTGGTGGCGGCCTGGGCGCTGTACCTCAAAGGCGTGGATGAAAATGGCCACACCTATACAATTCCGGACCCGCGGGCGGCGTTCTGTCAGGCGCTGGTGGCCGACGATGCGTTGATCACCCAGCGGCTGCTGGAGGTTGAGGAGATTTTCGGCACGGCGATTCCGCGTTCACCGGAGTTTGTGGCAGCGTTTGAGTGGTGCTGTAACAGCTTGCGGGAGGTTGGGGTGACACAGACGCTCGAACGAGTGCTGGCCGTCTGATCATTCCCACGCTCTGCGTGGGAATGCAGCCCGGGACGCTCCGCGTCCCATCCAGAAGCGGACGCAGAGCGTCCATTGATGCATTCCCACGCAGAACGTGGGAACAATCTTCGGTAGGGTGTTTCCATGGCAAACCAACAACTATTCCTGGGCATCGACTGCGGCACCCAAGGCACCAAAGCCGTGATCCTCGACGCGCACAGCGGTCAGGTCCTCGGTCAGGGCGCTGCTGTCCACAGCCTCATCAGCGGCGCCAACGGCCGTCGCGAGCAAGACACCGCCCAGTGGCTGGAAGCCTTTACCCAGGCCACCCGCCGCGCGTTGCATGCAGCGGATGTCGACGGCCAGGCCATTCTCGGCATCGGCGTTTCCGGCCAGCAACATGGTTTGGTGCTGCTCGACGATCACGGCCAGGTACTGCGCCCGGCCAAGCTCTGGTGCGACACCGAGTCCACCCCGGAGAACGACCGTTTGCTCGCCCATCTGGGCGGTGAAAAAGGTTCCCTGGAACGCCTCGGCGTAGTCATCGCGCCGGGCTACACCGTGTCCAAACTGCTCTGGACCAAAGAACAACACCCGGAGATTTTCGCCCGGATCGCCCGCATCCTGCTGCCCCATGACTACCTCAACTATTGGCTCACCGGCCGCAGTTGCAGCGAGTACGGCGATGCCTCGGGCACCGGCTATTTCAACGTGCGTACGCGCCAGTGGGACTTGCAACTGCTGCGCGACATCGACCCCAGCGGGCGCCTGCAATCTGCGCTTCCGGAGCTGATCGATGCCCACCAGCCGGTCGGTACGATACTGCCGAGCATCGCCGAACATCTGGGTATCAACCCCAAGGCCCTGGTCTCCAGCGGCGGTGGTGACAACATGATGGGCGCGATCGGCACCGGCAACATCAAGCCTAGCGCGATCACCATGAGCCTCGGTTCCTCGGGGACGGTCTACGCCTATGCCGAGCAAGCGCACGTCAGCCCGGACGCCTCGGTGGCAACGTTCTGCTCCTCCAGCGGCGGCTGGCTGCCGCTGATCTGCACCATGAACCTGACCAATGCCACCGGCGCGATTCGCGAGTTGTTCGAACTGGATATCGAGCAGTTCAACGCCTTGGTCGAGCAAGCGCCGATTGGTGCCGAAGGCGTGTGCATGCTGCCGTTCCTCAATGGCGAACGTGTTCCCGCCCTGCCCCATGCCAGCGGCAGCCTGCTGGGGTTGACCATGACCAACCTGACCCGGGCCAACCTGTGCCGCGCCGTGGTGGAAGGCACCACCTTCGGTTTGCGTTACGGGCTAGACCTGCTGCGCCACAATGGCTTACAAGGCCGCAGCATCTGCCTGACCGGCGGCGGCTCGAAGAGCCCGGTGTGGCGGCAAATCGTCGCCGACATCATGAATACGCCAGTGATTTGTACCGAACACAGCGAGGCCGCAGCCCTTGGCGCAGCGATTCAGGCGGCGTGGTGCAAGTCCTGGGCAAACGGCCACGAAGACAGCCTGGCGGACTTGTGCGAGCGCTGCGTGAAGCTCGACCTGGCCAGTGAAACCTTGCCGATTGCAGAAAATGTACAGGCCTGTCAGCAGGCCTACGAACGCTATCAACAGCATGTCGCAACCCTTTAAAGAGCGAGCAACTATGTATCTGGTGTGTGGTGAAGCGCTGTTCGATTTCTTCAGCGAAGACGATGCCAGCGGCCTGGCGTCCAAAGTGAATTTCAAGGCAATTGCTGGCGGCTCGCCGTTCAACGTCGCGGTAGGTTTGCGCCGTTTGGGCGTGGATGCCGCGCTGTTTGCCGGGCTATCGACCGATTACCTCGGCCGACGGTTGCAGCAAGTGCTGCAGGATGAAGGCGTGCGCCCGGATTACCTCGTGGACTTTGCCGCGCCGACCACGCTGGCGATGGTGGCGGTCGGTGCCAATGGCTCGCCCCATTACAGCTTTCGCGGCGAAGGCTGCGCTGATCGGCAATTGAAACTGGAGCACCTGCCAGAACTGGGGCCTGAAGTGCGCGGCTTGCATATCGGCTCGTTCTCGCTGGTGGTGCAACCGGTTGCCGATACCTTGCTGGCGCTGGTGCAGCGCGAAAGCGGCAAACGCCTGATCAGCCTCGACCCGAACGTGCGCCTGAATCCCGAGCCGAACATCGAGTTGTGGCGTTCACGGATCGCCACCCTGGTGGAGCTTGCCGACCTGATCAAGGTCAGCGACGAAGATTTGAGCCTGTTGTATCCCGAGCAGGATCCGCAGCGCGTGATCGAAGGCTGGCTGGAGCATCGCTGTCAGCTGGTGTTCCTGACCCGCGGCGGTCAGGGAGCGACGGTGTTCAGCCGGGCTCATGGCACATGGTCGGTGCCGGCTTGTTCGGTGAAGATTGCCGACACCGTTGGGGCTGGCGATACCTTCCAGGCGGCGTTGATTACCTGGCTGACCGAGCAGCAGCTGGATTCGGTTGCGGGTGTGCAGCGGCTGAGTCGTGAGCAGATTGATGCGATGCTCAGGTTTGCGGTGAGTGCCGCCGCGTTAACCTGCAGCAAGACCGGACCGGATTTGCCGTATCGGCAGCAGTTGGAAATGCGCTGAATGTGAGGGCCTCTTCGCGGGCAAGCCTCGCTCCTACACGGTTGGTGTCGTTCGCAATTTTTTAATCGACTCAGTTCTGTAGGAGCGAGGCTTGCCCGCGAAGGCGATCTAATGGTTACAACACCGAAAAGTTGTAACTCACAATCAATCGGGTCTCATCCACATCCCGGGCGAACTTCTCGTAGTTGGTCCGGTACGTCGCATTGCGCAGCCGCAGGCTGACATCCTTGAACGTGCCGCTCTGCACCACATACTTGAGCTCGCTGTCGCGCTCCCACTCTTTACCTTCCTGATCGCTGCCCAGAACCTTGATGTGATCGCCGTTCACGTAACGGGTCAGGAAACTCAAGCCGTTGATGCCGATCGCCTTGAAGTCATAGTCATAACGCAACTGCCACGAGCGCTCTTGCGCGGCGGCGAAGTCGTTGACTTGCACGTAGTTGACCAGGTACGGATTGGTCCCATCCAGGTACGGCATCGAATTGTCGCCGTTCATACGCTGCCAGCCGGCGCTGAACGTATGGCCGCTGATCGCGTAACCGAGCATGCCGCTCAAGGCGCGGTTGTCGATGGAACCGGCACGCGCGGCACCGCTGTCTGCACTCTTGAGCAGGCGCAAATCCGCCTTCAACACACCCTCACCCAACGGCTGGTTGGCCAGCAACCCGACGAAGTGCTGGCGGTAAATGTCTTCCAGTTCAGCGTAGTGATACTGACCGGTCAGGCGTTCGTTGATCTTGTAGTCGAAGCCGTACATGTCGAAGTGGTCGGCGGTGATGTTGCAGGCGTAACGCTTGTTCTTGCAGTGCACGCGGATGTCCTGGGAATCGGTGGAATCCCGGGCGGTGTACTTGTCCAGGCGCGCCGCCATGAAGGTCAGGTCCTTGACCTCTTTGGAGGTGAGCAGCGCGCCGTTGAACATCGTCGGCAGCAAACGACCGTCGTTGTATTTGAGTAGCGGCACATCGGGCAACAAGGCGCCGTACTTCAACACGCTTTGCGACACCCGCACTTTGGCGGTCAGGCCCAGTTTGGCGTACTGACCTTTCGAACCCCGCGGGTCATGCCCTGTGGACGGCAGCAAGCCGCTGTTGCTGCTGTCGGCGCTGGAGTCGAGCTTGAACCCGAGCATGCCCAAGGCATCGACACCGAAACCGACCGTGCCTTCGGTGTAGCCCGATTGCAGATTGAGAATAAAACCCTGGGCCGACTCTTCGCGCTTCGAAGCGCCCTGATCGCTGGAAGTGTGCCCATCACGGAAGTCGCGGTTGAAATACACCGTGCGCGATTCGATCTTCGCGGTGGTGTCATCGATAAAACCGCTGGCTTGGGCCGGCCCGGTAAAACCAGCGCACAGGACGACAGCGCCGAAGCCCAGTGACTGGCGCGTGATGAGAGGAAATGGGGGACGCATGAAAAAGCTCCAACAGTGCAGCGTTTGCGCAAGGCGCAATAAGCCAAAAATAGCCTTCGCCCCGGACCATTGACTGGCCAGGATGAAGAGGAACACACGGGGTGATCGGCAATGATGGCAGAAGGCTTTTAACGGCTACAGACGACTTTAGTCTGAAAATGACTGCCAGTTCCTGATCGCCAGCCTGTTCGCAACAGCTACCCGGTCGTTCACACAAGTCCGGACTCATTGGCTGAAACCCTGCAACTAAGGGTTTTCCCTATGCTTTGGGCCCGACACACCTACGGCTTTTGCGCCTTGAACGTGGCCATTTAATACTGCACCATCCGCCCCTGCTTTTTCAAAGGACGGAACTCAAGGCATGCTGGACGCAAACGCAATCCATATCTCCCTCACCCTCGAAGGCGTTTCCGTCGACCTTCAGGTGCTCAGCTTCGTCGGCCGCGAGGCCCTCAACCAGCCGTTCTGTTTCGACATCGAACTGGTCAGCGCCCGCCCCGACCTGAAACTCGAAGAGCTGCTGCACAAACCCGGCTGCCTGACCTTCGGCGCCACCGGCCAGGGCAAAATCCATGGCCTGGTGTACCGCATCGAGCAAGGCGATTCCGGCAAGAGCCTGACCCGCTACAGCATCAGCCTGGTGCCGCAACTGGCTTACCTGCGGCACAACCACGACCAGCAGATTTTCCAGCAGCTCAGCGTGCCGAAGATCATCGCCCAGGTCCTCGAGGCCCGTGGCATTCTGGCGGACGCCTACAGTTTTCAGCTCGGTGCGATCTACCCAGAGCGCGTGTACTGCGTGCAGTACGACGAGTCCGACCTGCATTTCATCCAGCGCCTGTGCGAAGAGGAAGGCATCCACTTCCACTTCCAGCACTCGGCCAGCGGCCACAAACTGGTGTTCGGCGATGACCAGACGGTGTTCCGCAAACTGGCGCCAGTGAGCTACCAGCAGGACTCCGGCATGGCCGCCGAAAAACCGGTGATCAAGCGCTTCAACCTGCGCCTGGAAACCCGCACCACCCGCGTCAGCTGCCGCGACTACGACTTCGAAAAACCCCGCCTGCTGCCGGAAAGTGCAGCCAAGACCGCGTTCGCCCCGGACCTCGAAGACTACGACTACCCCGGCCGTTTCACCGACCGCGCGCGCGGCAAGCAACTGGCAACCCGCGCCCTGGAACGTCATCGCAGCGACTACCAACTGGCCGAAGGCAAAGGCGACGAACCGACTCTGGTCAGCGGCCACTTCCTGGCCCTCAGCGAACACCCGCGTGCCGAATGGAACGACCTGTGGCTGCTGCTGGAAATCGTCCATGAAGGCAAACAGCCGCAAGTGCTCGGCGAAAACATCACCAGCGACGTCACCGACAGCAAGGACGATTTCCACCAGGGCTACCGCAACCGCTTCCTCGCCACGCCGTGGGACGCGCATTACCGTCCCGCCCTGGAACACCCGAAACCGCAAGTGCTGGGCAGCCAGACCGCCATCGTCACCGGCCCGCCGGGGGAAGAGATCCACTGCGATGAATACGGCCGGGTCAAGGTGCAATTCTACTGGGACCGCGACGGTCAGGCAGACGACAAGACCAGCTGCTGGCTGCGCGTCGCCAGCGGCTGGGCCGGCAACGCCTACGGCGGCATCGCCATCCCGCGGGTTGGCATGGAAGTGCTCGTCACCTTCCTCGAAGGTGACCCCGACCAACCGCTAATCACCGGCTGCCTGTACCACAAGGAAAACGTCGTCCCCTACGACCTGCCGGCGAACAAGACCCGCAGCACCTTCAAAACCCTCAGCTCGCCGGGCGGCAAGGGCTACAACGAGTTTCGCATCGAAGACAAAAAAGGCGCGGAACAGATCTACCTGCACGCCCAGCGCGACTGGGATGAAAACATCGAGCACGACCAGAAGATTCGCGTCGGCAATGAACGGCATGACACGGTCGAAGCCAACGTGTTCAGCGAGTTCAAGGTGGAAGAGCATCGCCTCACCCATCTGGATCGCAAGACCGAAGCGCGGGCGGATGATCACCTGACCGTGGGCGTGACCCAGCATGTGAAGGTGGGCACGGCGCAGTTTGTCGAGGCGGGTCAGGAGATTCACTACCACGCCGGGGAAAAGGTGGTGGTCGAGGGTGGCATGGAGATCACGGCCAAGGCTGGCGGCAGCTTTGTGAAGATTGATGCGGGGGGTGTGACGATTAGTGGGGCTGAGGTGAAGGTGAATTCCGGTGGCGCTCCTGGTGCTGGTACGGGGATTCAGATTCTCGCCCCATTGATTCCTACACCTGCAAACAGCGATAAATCTGGCAGCCTTCTCGCCCGTAAAGAAATCCCAACGACAATTGAATACGACATGGATTTTCTTATTACTGACCAGAACAGCGGATTGCCTCTGACTAACTTCCCATATGTCATCAAAACTTCTTCAGGAAAGAATCTCATAGGTCGCACTGACGAACAGGGGCGAACCCGAAAAGTCAGTAGTTCCGAGGCTGAAACAGCGGTCATTGAAGTCTACGATGACGTCCCCCGGGATGCTTAACGTGCCGAAAAAAGAGCCGTTGGCCACCAGCCAGAAAACCTTAACACCAACATCGGATAAAACCTCAGCAGTGGTGGTCGTTGATGACAGCCAACGTTTGAAAGAAATTAGAAAGTTGGTAGAGGCTAATAATGAGTCGTCAATCGACACAGACATAATTATTTGTCACATTTACATGGAGTCCCGCTTTGATGCAAATGCAGCGGCATCTGGCAGCTCAGCCCGCGGATTAATGCAGCTACTTAAAGCACCTATACGAGAGTTATATCGAGTTGAGGACTTGCGTAAGCCCAAAGCACAGCGCACTGAGGAAGCGACGTTATACCGTGATGCCGATACGTTTCATGATAGTGCTGGATTTGTGGATGAAAGCACAAATATACGCACTGGCACCCGATACCTTGAAATACTCATACAACGACAAATTCGCAATGGCGCGGCGGAACCAATTGTTGAAGCTTACAAAAAATATCGTGGTCGGCAAGATGGCATTTATTACCGCAAGATCAAGGAATGCTCGACGAAGCTTCATGCTGCTCCCAATTCAATGCAAATATTGAGGGATATGGTCAAATGAAAAACCTTCTATTCAGCATTGGACTTGCAGCATTCAGCATTCAGGCATTTGCAACTCAATCGCAGTTAAACACAGCGATCAACTGCGAACTGGCCGGCCCCGAGCATACTATCTCACTGTTGCGCGGCTCACCCATTGAAGAATCTTACATCTATAAAATCCGCTACGACAAAAAAACGAGATTAATGTATGACAACTCGAACGAATCGCGGGGAAGCGAGGTGCAGTGGCAATGCGCTTCCGACGAGCAATATCTAAATGTACTCGTGATTTCTGGCGAGTTCTCTTCAAACTTTATACAAGGAGTTCTGTTCTATTTCGACTCAGGTGACGGGAAAATAGAACGAATCGATTTCGCTGAAAGGAATCGTCCTCGCTGGGTAAAAATATCTGCAAAGGGTGCTCAAGTCATTTTTGAGAACACAGGCAATGAAAGCTCAAGCAAATATTTGAGCTATGGAAAACATGGAGTCTATCTTGAACTATCCGAGCTTCCCGCGACCTCTGCTGAAGCTGGTGAAAAGCTGATTGACCTGAACAACGCCAAATAGTGAGGCACCCTGTTATTCCAGTTTAATCATTACCGTCGGACATCTAACTTCAAAGCCTACCCCACAGGAGGCAGGCTTGTTTTTGAATCTACGGCGTCAGACCGGCGCTTTCCAGCCCATCATCCGCTGCTGCGCAACTTGCAGCAGGTCATAACCATCCAGAAGCGCATGGGTAATGTGCGGAATGTCCTGCACGTCACCGTGCTTGAAGCATAGGCATTTGCAGCGACGCCAAACATTAAACGCTGGCAGCCGGCCGGCGAAAGACGACAAAGCATCCTCGCTTGTAGGAACGGGCCAAAGCTCCCTCAGTTTTTTTACCTACATGAAACTTCTGACAGAAACCTCCTCACGACAGGCGGCACTCACCCCGGTTAACCATCGCTTAACCCCACGGTCCAAAACTTTACTGGACCGCACTCCCTCAGCACCCTCTGACGCCCAGTGCGGCAGGTTCGACGCTCTTGTGTCGAACTGACTTCCCCTGTGCACTGGAGACCCATCATGAACATGCGAACACTGCTGATGACCACCGCCCTCGCCTGCACCGCGTTCGTCGGTTTCGCTCAGGCCAACGACACGTCGTCCTCCCAGGCCGTGCCTTATCACTACGGAATGCCGTTGCATGTGGGCAAGGTCATTTCCATGACCGAACCGTCGACGCTGGACTGCAAAGTGGTTACAGCGGACATGAAGTACATCGATAGCAGCTCGGGCAAGCCCGCGGAAATCACCTATAGAAAAATGTCTGACGCGTGCAGTTATCAGGGCTGACAGACGATTCTGATTCGGCACTTGGCGGTAGGCCTGCGGGGATTCTGACGCTATGCTTTGGCATCCCCTCTACCGCCGAAAGGATTCGCCATGCCGTTCTCGTTTCGCACGCTGTCGACGTTCACCGCCGCGCTTTGTTTTCTACTGGCACTGGTGTGGGGTTTGATGCCGCAATGGTTGCTGGCGATCTGGAGTATCGAGTATTCGTCCGCGGCGGGTTTTGTGGCCAGGCGCAGTGCAGTGCTGTTCGGTGCGCTGGGGGTGATGTTTTATCTCGTGCGGCAGGCACCGCCCTCGGCGGCGAGAAGTGCGATGTGCAGCGGATTTATCGTTGGCTGTTTCGGCTTGGCAACACTGGGCTTCGGCGAATGGCTCAATGGGCATGCCGGGCCGGGTATCTTGCTGGCGATCCTGGTTGAATCAGCGTTGGGTCTGGGGTTTATCCAGACCCGGCGCGTGTCGCTCGAACTGGGTGAAACGGTCGGCTAATGAGCTTTCGACTTTGGGCTGAGCAAGTGGCTATGGGTGCTGTGCTCAAGGTCGGTGCGTAACTCGGCGATCAGATGATTGATCTCCCGACACCCGTTGAGGCGATGGGCGTCTATGCCAGTGACGCACAGGTCGAGATGGTCAGTCTCGTTGTCCGAATACACCTTGACGGTCATCGACAGGTCCGGCGACAGCGTGCATTGGCAGCGTTTCGGGAGAAAACTGCTTTCAACGATATTGCGTAGTTCCAAGGCAGAAAGAAACATGGCCACCCTCTCGGTATTGTGAGATTGCCAATCAAGAGTCAATGTCGGTCGGAGCTCAGATCGCCCGTTCTTTTCTTCCTTGCGGGCTTCATCGTTCCAACGTCCGACCGTTTTTTTGTTTCAGCGCCGACTCAACGGGACCGTGGTCAGCTCAAGACAGCTTCAGCATAAAACATGCCCGGAATTTCGCCCTGCGGCTCGTCGGCAAATCAAGGGATTGGTGGAGATAGCAACACATCGCGCCATGCAAATTGCAAGAATGGCCTGTTTTCGATACTTGCATTTTGCAACCCATCTCTGATGGCGGGTTTGCATTGACCGAGGACGGCAGTGAGAATGCGGCCATCCGTTCAGTATCCGCTGACCCCACACACACGCAAGGAGGCATTATGGGTGCTTTGCCCTTTAACACGACCGTCGGGCTGATAGTTGCCGTTCTGTCGTCCGTAGCCCAGGCCGCGACACTCGAAGACGTCGCGCCGTATCCCAAGCCGGAGAGCGGTTTTACCCGCCAGGTCATTCATCTCGCCCCGCAAAAACAGGAAGACGCCTACCAGGTCGAAATTCTGGCCGGCAAGACCCTGACCGTCGACTGCAACCGTCAGCGTCTGGGCGGCATGCTTGAGGAAAAGAATCTCGAAGGCTGGGGCTACCCGTTTTACCGGCTGGAAAAAGTCACCGGCCCGATGAGCACCCTGATGGCCTGCCCCGACGGCAAGCGCAAACAGGACTTCGTGCCAGTGGTCGGTGACGGCTTCAGGCTGCGCTACAACAGCAAATTGCCGATCGTGCTCTACGTGCCCAAAGACGTCGAAGTGCGCTACCGGATCTGGTCGGCGTCGAGCCACGTAGAGAAAGCCGTTCAGGAATAACCGGTCCATCACGCCACAGGAGTACTCATCTTGATTACCTGTCATGTCAAATATGTGATCGACCCTTATCAACTGGCCGAATTCGAAGCCTATGCCAAAGCCTGGCTTGGTATCGTCGAACGTTTGGGCGGCACTCACCACGGGTACTTCCTGCCTTCCGAGGGGGCGAGCAATATCGCCTACTGCCTGTTCAGTTTTCCTTCACTGGCGGACTATGAAAGCTATCGGCATATTGCGATGACCGATCCAGAAAGCACGGAACTCGTGGCCTCGTTGCTCGAGAAGAAATTTATTGTCAGCTACGAGCGGACCTTTTTGCGTCCGCTGCTGGCCTGACACCTGACGTCTTAGCCTTCTTACGCCTGGGCGCCGCTCAACGCGGCGCGCTCGGCAACATGGCGCAAACTGTCGAAATTGATATTCGCACCGGAGTCGATGGCCACCAGGGTCTGCCCTCGGGCGCCGGTTTGCGCCACGTACTGTTTGATACCCGCCACGGCCAGGGCGCCGGAAGGTTCGGTGATCGAGCGGGTATCGTCGTAGATATTCTTGATCGCGGCGCAGAGTTCGTCGTTGCTGACGGTCAGCACTTCATCAACGCAAAACCGGCAGACCTCGAAACCATGCGCACCGATCTGAGCAACGGCCACACCATCGGCGAAGGTGCCGACGGTTGGCAGCACAACCCGTTCGCCGGCCTGTAAGGCCGCCCGCAAACAGGCTGAATGTTCCGACTCGACGCCGATGATGCGCACTTCCGGGCGCAGGTATTTGACGTACGCAGCAATACCGGCGATCAAGCCACCACCGCCCACCGGCACAAAGATCGCATCCAGCGCCCCTTGGTGCTGGCGAAGGATTTCCATGCCGACGGTGCCCTGCCCGGCGATCACATCCGGGTCGTCGAAGGGCGAGACAAAGGTACGGCCGGTTTGCTGTGCCAGGTCCAGTGCATAGGCCAGGGCAAACGGAAAACTCTCGCCGTGCAACACCGCATCGGCACCCCGGCTGCGCACACCCAGCACTTTCAATTCCGGCGTCGTGCAGGGCATGACGATGGTGGCGGTAATCCCCAATTCACGGGCCGCCAACGCTACGCCTTGGGCATGATTGCCTGCCGATGCGGTGATCACGCCCCGGGCCTTCTGTTCATCGCTCAGGTTCACCAGCTTGTTGTAAGCACCACGTATCTTGAAGGAAAAAGTCGGTTGCAAGTCTTCGCGTTTGAGCAGGATCCGATTATCCAACGCCTCGGACAAGGCCGGTGCCGCTTGCAACGGCGTGCGCACCGCAAGTTCGTAGACCGGCGCTGCGAGGATTTTTTTCACGTAGTGCTCAAGCAAGCCCTGCTGGGCGGTGGTGCTGCTCATGGTCGTCTCCTTTACGGTATCCGGGTTTACGCGGGCGCGTTGCGTACGCCCGGTAAGCTCAAAACCCAAGAGACAGAAAGTAAAAACCCGCCTCTAGGGCGGGTTGGGTGCTGCAGTCGTGAGCTAGCCCGCCAAATAAGGAATGGCGGTAATAATGCTTGGCTGGCAGCGCAATACGGTGGAAGTCATGGCTGGAAATTAGCCGGACGTTGATGGCAAGTCAATGGCCAAATTTCAACGAGCTCTGTAGGCTGGCGATTCTGCTCATCGTCCCAAGGAAGGAAACCATGAAGTCTGTCGCCCTGCCCCTCATTGCCCTGATCGCCTTCGCCGGCTACACCGTTTCCGTGATGCTGCAGGCCGAACAGTCGTTGCTCGACTTCGGTATCAGCCTGATGTCGCGGCCCGATACCGCGCAGGTGGTCATTGATTTGTACCTGTTGGCAACGCTTGCCGGTATCTGGATGTACCGGGATGCGCGCAAGCGCGGGCAGTCGGGGTTGTCGGTGGTTCCTTATTTGTTGGTGACAGCGATTTTCGTGTCTGTCGGGCCGTTGTTGTATCTGGTGGTGCGGGGGCTTCAGGAACGGAAAAACTCCGTCAGCGCGGCTCAAGAGGTCTGATCCTGGATTTGTGGGAAGACGCAGGACCTGTAGGAGCGAGGCTTGCCCGCGAAGAACGATGACGCTTAGTACCTGAAAAACCGCGGTGCATTCTTCGCGGGCAAGCCTCGCTCCTACAGGTTTTTTTGTTGTTCAAACATTACTTCAACCCAACCTTGTATAACGCGCCATCGTCCTCATCGGTCAGCACATACAGATAACCATCCGGCCCTTGCCGCACATCGCGAATCCGTTTGTTCAGCTCACCCAACAGCCGCTCTTCGTAAACAACCTTGTCGCCGTCGAACTGCAGGCGGATCAGCTCCTGGCCCACCAGCGCGCCGATAAACACGTTGTGCTGCCAGGCCTTGAAGCGATCGCCATCGTAGAACGCCATGCCGCTGAGGCCGGGGGATTTTTCCCAGACATGCTGTGGGCCCACGGTGCCTTCGACGATTTTGCCCTTGGCTTCCGGGATCGGCAGGCCGGAGTAGTTGATGCCGTGGGTTGCTATCGGCCAGCCGTAGTTTTTGCCACGCGCGATGATGTTGACTTCGTCACCGCCCTGGGGGCCGTGCTCGTTTTCCCAGAGTGTGCCGCTCCAGGGGTTGAGCGCCGCGCCTTGCGGGTTGCGATGACCGTAGGACCAGATTTCCGGGCGAACGCCTTTTTGCCCGACGAAGGGGTTGTCCTTCGGCACCTTGCCGTCCGGATAGATCCGCACGACCTTGCCTTGCAGCTTGTCGAGGTCCTGCGCCGTGGGTCGATCGTTGTTCTCGCCCAGAGTGATGAACAGATAACCGTCGCGGTCGAACACCAGACGCGAGCCGAAGTGATTGCCGACCGAAAGCTTGGGCTCCTGGCGGAAGATCACATTGAAATCCTTGAGGGCCGTCAGGTCTTCCGACAACCGTCCGCGACCGACCGCCGTACCCGCCTTGCCGCCCTCACCGCCGCCTTCGGCATAAGACAGATAAACCATGCGGTCTTGCTTGAAGTCGGGCGACAACACCACATCGAGCAACCCGCCCTGCCCCTTGGCCCAGACCTGAGGCACACCGCTGAGCGGACTCGAAAGTTTGCCATCGACACTGACCACCCGCAGGTTGCCCGGCCGTTCGGTCACCAGCATCCCTTGGCGACCGGGTAGAAACGCCAGTGCCCAGGGATGCTCCAGACCTTTAACGATCGGCGTGACCTCGAGGGTGCCATCCTCACTTTTCAGCTCTTGGGCGGGTGCGGCAAACACGGGCGCGGTGCTGATCATTACGCCGGCAAATAGCGTGGTCAGGAGGGTCTTACGCAACATGCACGATTCCTTTTGTCGTCAAAATGGCTGGCAAGACCTCTGTCCTGCCGTTCAACGGTTGCTGGTGTCTGCGTCCCGATGAGGTGGATTGGGTATGAATTTCGGTGGGCTGGCGGGAGCCTGGCGATCCTGCGGGTAACGGTTGCCGATACCGCCGTTCTCCAGGGTCGGTGGTTGCGGCACAGGCGCCGTACTCGGCCCGCGGATCACCGGGATGCCGGGGCGCGTGCCTTGCATGCTGTTGGGATTGGCCCGGCGGATCGGGTTGTTGTAAGGATCGTTATTGGTGCTGCCCGGCAGGTTCTGGGCCAGCAGCAAGGGCGAAGCTGGCGGCGCGGCGTCGGCCAGGGCCAGGCTGCTCAGCACGCCACTCAATGCCAGTGCGATGACGCCGAACACACATCGGTTCATGGAGACCTCTCTAAAAGCGCGTGCAACGCTTCATGGATGAATAGAGCCACGCTACGCCCAGGGTTTGGATTTGTTAACTAAAACCTCCTTCAGAAGATGTAACACCAGTTGACTGCACCGCCGATCGGCCCGCAAAACCGGGTCGCCGCCGACTGAAACTTTCCCCCAGGCAACAGGTCACCTGAACATCAATGGGCCGACGAGAACACGACGATGGCACGGGCAATCTGGAAAGGCGCAATCAGTTTCGGTCTGGTGCACATCCCCGTGGCGCTGATCTCGGCGACGTCTTCCCACGGGATCGATTTCAACTGGCTCGACAGTCGCAGCATGGAGCCGGTGGGCTATAAACGCGTCAATAAGGTCACCGGCAAGGAGGTCACCCAGGCGCACATCGTCAAAGGGGTCGAGTACGAAAAGGGTCGTTACGTGGTGCTCAGCGAAGAAGACATTCGCTCGGCCCATCCACTGTCGACCCAAACCATCGACATTTTTGCCTTTGTCGACAGCAAGCAAATCCCCCTGCAAAACATCGACACACCCTATTACTTGGCGCCGGACAAACGCGGTGGCAAGGTCTATGCGCTATTACGCGAAACCCTCAGCAAAACCGGCAAGGTCGCCCTCGCCCGCGTGGTGTTGCATACACGCCAGCACCTGGCGGCCCTCATGCCACTGGAGTCTGCCCTGGTTCTGGTGATGCTGCGCTGGCCGGCCGAAGTACACAGCCTGGATCAACTGGAGTTGGGCAGTGAAGTGACCAAGCCGGACCTGGCCAAGGGCGAACTGGAGATGGCGAAACGGCTGGTGGAGGACATGAGCGCCGACTGGACGCCCGAGGAGTACCGCGACAGCTTCGAAGACAAGATCATGGCGCTGGTTGAGCAGAAGGCGAATGAAGGCAAGATCGAAATCGTCGAAACCGCTACAGGTGAGGAGGAACGCAGGACCGCGGATGTGATCGATCTGACCGAACTGCTCAAGCGCAGTCTCGGTGCCAGGAGTGCCGGTAAAACGGCAGCAAAAGCCAAAACGAGCACAGATAAAAAAGCCACGAAGCATTCTCGTGGCTGATTGGTTATTGGAGTGCCCATAGGTTATGCGGTGAAAATACTGGCCTGCTCGCAATGACTAAATGCGCCGCAAAGCAAAACTCAGATCAGCACAAAAATCGCCAGCAACCCGCCAAAAATCGCCCACTTCTCCAGGTAATAGCGAGCGCGGTTACGCTTTTTGAGCGCTTTGCCGCGCAAGCGAACCTTGTAGATTTTGGCAAACAAACGGTTGATAGCACCGGTCTTGTCACCTGCATCGTTCGGTGCCCCCGCCGCCGCCATCACTGTGCGGCTGAACCAGCGGTTGAACGCCGCCGCCCAGCGATACTTCATCGGCCGTTCGACGTCGCAGAACAGGATGATGCGGTTCTGCTGGGTGGTGTTTTCAGCGTAATGAATGAACGTCTCATCGAACATCACCGCTTCGCCGTCACGCCAATGGTAGCTCTCACCGTCGACGTTGATATAGCAACCGGCATCGTTCGGCGTTTCCAGCCCCAGGTGATAACGGTACGAGCCGGCATACGGATCGCGGTGGCGGACCAGTTTGGAACCCGGTGGCAGTTCGGCAAACATCGCTGCCTTGATCGAGCCAATGCTTTGCACCAGTTCAGTAGTACGCGGGCAGAGCTTTGCGGCCGACGGGTGACTGTCGCCATACCACTTGAGATAGAAACGCTTCCAGCCACTTTTGAAAAACGAGTTGAAACCGACGTCGTCGTACTGATTCGAGCGTTTGATCTCCCCGGCCTTGAGCAGGTTCTGGCCTTCGGCGCGAATCTCTTCCCAATGAGCCTGCAAAGGGCTCAAGTCAGGAAAGTCCGCCGGATTGAGATAAGGCCGATTGGGGATTTTCGAGAACATATAAAGGAAGCAATTGATCGGCGCCAGAAACGTCGAGTGGTCGCTTAGTTGGCGGCCTGGTTTGTGGCGCACTTTACCGCGCAAGTGGACATACGCGATGGAGATGACATAGATAGCGGCAATAATGAGTTTCACGGAAATCGTCACACGTCTGAAATGAACAAAGTGCGTCCCGATGGCGCGTTCTTGAGCCATGCCGACAATCGACATGGGGGCGAAAGATGTCATTTTAGCCATACTTTGTAACCAATAGTTAACCTTCAACTGTGAAAATGTGTCTACTCATGCCGCCAAAACGCCACGCGGCTTTAACGCCCTATTAGTTCAAAGGATCGTCTAAGCTCAGATGTAAGCATGAGGGCTCAGCCATGTGCGGACGACTTTCGCAGTACCGGGGCATTCACGACTTCGTCAAGGCGCTGAGCATGCCCAACGCTTTGGTCAACAATGCCGGTGATCAGCCATTCGAGCTCTACAACGTCGCGCCGACGACTCAGCTCGCCCTCTTCCACCAGGAAGGCGACGTACTGCACGCCGACAAGGTTCGCTGGGGCTGGCGGCCGCATTGGTCCGAAGAACACCCTATGCCGATCAATGCCAGGGTCGAGAAAGTCAGCCACGGTCCATTCTTCAAAGCGATATGGCCGCACCGGGCGATCGTTGCCATCGATAACTGGTTTGAATGGGTTTACGAGGGCGGCCCGAAGAAGCAGCCCTACCTCATCCGCCGCAAGGATCGCGCACCGATCCTGTGCGCGGCGATCGGTCAATACCCAAGGTACGAACATCAGCCGGACGAACATGACGGCTTCGTGATCATCACCGCCGACAGCAAGGGCGGCATGGTGGATGTTCATGATCGCCAGCCGGTGACGCTGAATGCCGAACTGGCCCGGGAATGGCTGGACCCGGCCACGCCGAAAGAGCGAGCCGAGCAGATAGTACTGTCGCAGGGCGAGCCGGCCGAGACATTCGAGTGGTTCAAGGTTGATCAAGCCGTGAGCAATGTGCACAACGATGACCCTGGACTGATCGACCCCATCTAAAGTTTTTGTCACCAGCAATTACATTGCGCGACACCATTCGTCGCATGGAAAGCGTGGCGCGGAATACGCGTCAATGTCTGGCTTAGGGTTTGCACATGCCGGCGATAGCGGCCCCAGAACGACGTAATTCTGACGCGGCGGCATTCACATTAACGTTTAAGGACTCCAGCGATACGCTTGGTCAGTCACCGGGAGATGTAACGTGTCAACTCTCAACGAAATCGCAGCGAACCACGCGAGAATGGCTAAGGCAAAGGCAGAAGAGTCGACCGGGCTGAGTGAGCGACACCCTCAAATAGTGGGCAGTTTCGAAATCACATGCATTGATGAGCAACAGCACATTCCACTGCACCTGATCACTGGCGTACAGGACAACCACCATCATTACAACGGGCAGATAGCAACAACGTTATAACCACTGTCTGGAGAGGTGATCTGCACAGTCCAGCCTTGCGTAAAAGTCATCTCGTGAAACTCGACGATGGCGCTGATTTCCGGGCAAAGCTTTTTGGCTTCCTCTGGAGAACGGTCTACCGAGATATTGACCGTACGATCCTCGGCCGAGAATTCGGAGGCCTGGGTCAAGGCGTCATTGCCATCAAGGATTTTGCAGAGTAATGAGGCGTTTTCGGCGGACTCATCCGTGGCGCTGGAGTAAGCGTATTGAGCCGTCACAATCATCAGGAAACAGAACATGCCTGCCGCGAATTTGTTTCTCACTTCCATGTTCCTTGGGTGGGGGATGGAATACTAATTCAAGAGTCGATCAATCGTTATCGGTTTTGAGGGCCGGTGTTTTTCTTTACCCGCTCACGGCTTGCAAAGGTTATGTGATTGGGGCTAGATCGTTCTCAAACGCCAGTTCACCCGGGATCTATTTATGCCGCTGAGTTTTCACAAGATGCACGCCAATGGTGATGACTTCGTCATTGTGGACTCGCGAAACTCGGCCAATCCAGTGACAAGTAGTTTGGCTCGGCGAATGGGTGATCGGAGCCGAGGGGTCGGATTCAATCAACTCGCAGCGGTGCTTGATTGCGATGATGCCGACGCGCGCTTGATGTTTTGGAATGCAGATGGCTCCACGCTGGATGTTTGTGGCAGCGCAACGCGGGGTGCCGCGGACATGCTGATGCGCGAATCAAATATGACGTCGATAGCGCTGCGAACCAACCGTGGTCTACTCACTTGCGAACGAACTTCAGCCGGCGCAATTTCGGTCAACATGGGCGAGCCGCTTTTCGGCTGGTCGGATATTCCCTTGGCTCAGGAACTGGATACTGCTTTTTTGCCACTGGCTGGTGGCCCGGCAGCTTGCAGCATGGGCAATCCTCACTGCACCTATTTTGTGGATGATCTGACAGCCATTGATATAGCGACAATCGGACCGACCATTGAAACCAACCCACTGTTTCCCCTCAGGACGAACGTGCATTTCGTCCAGATCATTAACCGACAACGCATTCGGTTGCGCATTTGGGAGCGCTGGGGGGGTATTCCGCTTGGTTCAGGCTCTTGCTCTTGTGGCGCCGCTGTCAGCGGAATTCGTCGAGGTTTATTAGACAATTCCGTTGAGGTTGAATGTGATGGCGGCACCGTAACGGTTCAATGGGATGGCGTGGGCCCGGTCTTTCTCATCGGGCCGGTAGAGACTATTTTTTCGGGAACAATCACGGATAACTTATTACAGGTTTTGTAGCCGTCAGGCTCGTTTATTCCCCTTTGCCCAGCCGACCACCATCAAGCCCAGGCCGGGAATCCACAGGCCAGGCGCGGTGATAGCAAGACCGCAGATAGCCATCGGCAGCCCAGTCAAAAACATCGGGTTTCTAAACGCCTTATCCATGGCACCTTCTCCTTTAAGAATTTCCCGCATTAAACCATCAAGCCTGCCGGTGAACGGCAAAAAAGTCATTGGCACCACTGCGACTCACAGGGCACACCATCGTTGTCACCGTCCATTTTCATTCCCGGACAATTTTGCAGA
Organism: Pseudomonas sp. GW822-FHT02G04; assembly: GCF_058802085.1. Classification (NCBI taxonomy): domain Bacteria; kingdom Pseudomonadati; phylum Pseudomonadota; class Gammaproteobacteria; order Pseudomonadales; family Pseudomonadaceae; genus Pseudomonas; species Pseudomonas sp. GW822-FHT02G04. The sequence continues at coordinate 41,430 of NZ_JBXANU010000005.1, read as the reverse complement.
AAGTTTTTGGCCTCTGCACACGATGTCATCTGCGAGCAATATTTGCGTCCGTCACATTTGAATGGCGCCGAAACAGGCTTCGGCACAGTTGTGACTGTAGGGAGTACTTTCGGATGCGGTAGCTTGGCCTCAACCCAGGGTTGTAACTCAGGGGAGAGCTTCCAGGCTAACAAACCCATGATAAGCACGACCAAAATCAGTTTCATTTGATTCATCCATGACTAGAGGACGCTTATATTCTAGTCGCTGAGAACGAATCATTTGGTGAGGGCAACCAATGCCTCGATGCTCTGGAGAGGGACTACCGCCACACGCGGCATATGAGAGACGAATCTGAATAGGTGCCCACCCTGACCAAGTGCTGGCCATTCAGCAATCCTTCTGAAACACACTTGGCCGGGCAAGCGCTGCCGACTTTACCCAGAGCAGCGCCCGGTGTCCCGAACACAACGCTGAACAAAAATAACATTGGCGTGTAATCAAGGATTTCCACTGCGTTTCGCCACCCACCAGGATGAACAATCCCCTCGGGCAGACCCAAGCAGCGGGGCCAACCTGAAGAAGCTCGCGACACGTTATCGTGCGCCGTACAACTGCCGTCACACTTATGCGACAATATGCAGAATGTCTGGCATGAATCCCGCCTTTATTGCCCAACAGCTTGGACAAGCGTCCAGATGCTGCTCTCGACTTATGCGCGCCGGTTGAAGTCTAGCGGTGACTGGGGAGAGATGGAGAAACTCCAAAACGCCCCAGGTATGGCCCAAGCGCCAAAATGCGCAGCTCGCAACCCATTGATAGGTAAAGTAATTGATCTCCACAGCTAACATCACGATGCAGTTCGGCGCCAAGCCGCTATTCGAAAACGTTTCGGTCAAATTCGGCGCGGGCAACCGCTACGGCCTGATCGGCGCCAACGGTTGCGGCAAGTCGACCTTCATGAAAATCCTCGGTGGCGACCTCGAGCCGTCCGGCGGCCAGGTCATGCTTGAGCCGAACGTGCGTCTGGGTAAATTGCGTCAAGACCAGTTCGCCTACGAAGAATTCACCGTGATCGACACCGTGATCATGGGTCACGAAGAGCTGTGGAAGGTCAAGGCCGAGCGCGATCGCATCTATTCGCTGCCGGAAATGACCGAAGAAGACGGCATGGCCGTGGCCGAGCTGGAAACCGAATTCGCCGAAATGGACGGCTACACCGCCGAGTCCCGTGCCGGCGAGCTGTTGCTGGGCCTGGGTATCGGCATCGAGCAGCACTTCGGCCCGATGAGTGAAGTGTCGCCGGGCTGGAAACTGCGCGTGTTGCTGGCGCAGGCGCTGTTCTCCGATCCGGAAGTGCTGTTGCTCGACGAACCGACCAACCACCTGGACATCAACACCATCCGCTGGCTGGAAAACGTGCTGACCCAGCGCTCCAGCCTGATGATCATCATCTCCCACGACCGTCACTTCCTGAACAGCGTGTGCACCCACATGGCTGACCTGGATTACGGCGAGCTGCGCCTGTTCCCGGGCAACTACGACGAGTACATGACCGTGGCGACCCAGTCCCGCGAGCAACTGCTGTCGGACAACGCCAAGAAGAAAGCGCAGATCTCGGAACTGCAATCGTTCGTCAGCCGCTTCTCGGCCAACGCCTCGAAAGCCAAGCAGGCAACTTCCCGCGCCAAGCAGATCGACAAGATCCAGCTGGCCGAAGTCAAACCTTCGAGCCGTGTCAGCCCGTTCATTCGTTTCGAGCAGACCAAAAAGCTGCACCGTCAGGCGGTCATCGTCGAGCGCATGGCCAAAGGCTTCGACGGCAAGACCCTGTTCAAGGACTTCAGCTTCACCGTTGAAGCCGGCGAGCGCGTGGCAATCATCGGCCCGAACGGTATCGGTAAAACCACCCTGCTGCGCACCCTGGTCAACGAACTGACCCCGGACGCCGGCACCGTGAAATGGACCGACGCTGCCGAGCTGGGCTACTACGCCCAGGACCACGCGCACGACTTCGAAGACGACTGCAACCTGTTCGACTGGATGGGCCAATGGACCCAGGGCGGCGAGCAACTGGTTCGCGGCACCCTCGGCCGCATGCTGTTCTCCAACGACGAGATCCTCAAGTCGGTCAAGGTCATCTCCGGTGGTGAGCAAGGTCGCATGCTGTTCGGCAAGCTGATCCTGCAAAAGCCGAACGTGCTGGTAATGGACGAGCCGACCAACCACTTGGACATGGAATCCATCGAGGCGCTGAACCTGGCGCTGGAGAACTACCCGGGCACGCTGATTTTCGTCAGCCACGACCGTGAGTTCGTATCGTCCCTGGCCACCCGCATCATCGAGTTGAGCGCCGATGGCGTGATCGACTTCAGCGGTACCTATGACGACTACCTGCGTAGTCAGGGTGTGTTGATGTAAGGCGGCTTCTGGCTGCAAGTGGAAAGCCCTGTCCTGGTGACGGGGCTTTTTGCATTTCAGGGCCGAATATTCTTCGGTGCTGAGGGCCTCTTCGCGGGCAAGCCTCGCTCCTACAAGGTATCAATGTCGTTTCGTGATCATGCGAACGACACAAATCCTGTAGGAGCGAGGCTTGCCCGCGAAGAGGCCCTGAAGCGCAACGAATATAGTTAGCCTGCTTCCTTTTATTTCCCGCCCGCGCCATGATGCAGTTCTCCTACCGCCGCCCGCGAACGAGCTCTCATGTCTGTGCAGCAACTGCCACCGCAAAGCTCCATGGCGATCACCCTGCAGATCGTTTCTATCGTTTTCTATACCTTTATTGCCTTCCTCTGCATCGGCCTGCCGATTGCTGTGTTGCCGGGGTATGTCCATGAACAGTTGGGGTTCAGCGCCATCGTTGCGGGGCTGACCATTGGTTCGCAATACCTGGCCACCCTGCTCAGCCGCCCGATGGCTGGGCGCTTGTCGGACAGCGTCGGCACCAAACGGGCGATTGTTTACGGGTTGTCGGGGATTGTGTTGAGCGGCGTGCTGACGCTGCTGTCGACCCTGCTGCAAAGTTTGCCGTTGTTGAGCCTGATCATCCTGATCGCTGGCCGGTTGCTGCTGGGGATTGCTCAAGGGTTGATCGGAGTGGGCACCATCAGTTGGTGCATGGGCCAGGTCGGTGTCGAGCACACGGCGCGTTCGATTTCCTGGAACGGGATCGCCTCATACGGCGCCATTGCCATTGGCGCGCCGCTGGGGGTGCTGATGGTGGCTGATTTGGGCTTCGCCAGCCTCGGGATTGTGCTGTCGTTACTGGCCCTGTTGGCACTGCTGTTGATCCGTAACAAACCCTCGGTGCCAGTGATTCGCGGTGAGCGCCTGCCGTTCTGGGCGGTGTTCGGGCGCATTGCCCCCTTCGGCGCGAGCCTGAGCCTGGCGTCCATCGGGTACGGCACGCTCACCACTTTTATTACCCTGTATTACGCCAGCCTTGGCTGGACCGGCGCAGCGTATTGCCTGACGGTGTTCGGGGTATGTTTCATTCTGTCGCGGCTGTTGTTCATTTCCAGCATCAGCCGTTTCGGCGGCTTCACCTCCGCCATCGCCTGCATGAGCATTGAAACCGTAGGGCTGGTCCTGTTGTGGCTGGCGCCCTCGACCGTTTACGCCTTGATCGGCGCAGGCTTGACCGGGTTCGGTCTGTCGCTGGTCTATCCGGCGCTGGGGGTGGAAGCGATCAAGCAGGTGCCCAACTCCAGTCGCGGGGCGGGTTTGAGTGCTTATGCGGTGTTTTTCGATCTGGCACTGGCGATTGCCGGGCCGCTGATGGGTGCGGTGGCATTGAACCTGGGGTATTCGTGGATTTTCTTTAGTGCGGCGTTGTTGTCCGTGACTGGACTCGGTTTGACCCTGTTACTGAAACACCGCGCCATCGGCCAGGATTGATTTATTGATCCGCGGTTTGCATGCCGGCCCGGCTTGGTTTGCCCAGGGCATGGGAGAAGAAACGTCCGGCTTCGGAGATCAGGTTGCGGTGGATGTCCTTGCGGTCGACGCCGTCGGCATCGGTGCACAGCGCCGGCATGGTGGCGATCTGTTCTTCGTTGCACGGTGCCAGGAACACGAAGTGCCCTGCCCCGGCCAGCAATTTGAAATCCGGAGCGGTCGGCAGTTTGCGCGCCAGGGCTGCGGCGTTTTTGTCGAACGCCACCAGTTTGTCGCCATCGCCGCTGTATAGCAGCACCGGCACATGCACGTCGGCCAGGGTATGACGGCCGAACTTCAGACTCAGCGGCGCCATCAGCAACAAGGCATGTACTCGCGGGTCTGGCACTGGCTGCAAGTCATCGCGGTCGACGATCAGCTCGCCTTGAGTGTTGCAGGCGTCGTGGTCGTCCGGGCGCTCCTGACAATAACGGCGCAGACGGTCCAGGTCCGGAGTGGCGCCGGACAGGATTAACGCGGTCTCGCCACCCGCCGAATAGCCGATTACCCCGACCTGATCGGCATTGACGAAGGGCGCGAGCATCCGGTCGCCCAAGGTTGCGGTAATGGCTTCGGAAATCTGGATTGGCCTGCCGTACAGATTGCTCAAGGTGCCGAGGCGGCTGTGGTCTTTGTAGTTGTCGCCGGGATGGAACACCGCCACCACCACAAACCCCTTGCGGGCCAGCGAGGTGGCCAGATCGTGCAGGGCCAGCGGGGTTCCGGTATTGCCGTGAGACAGCATCAACATCGGGAAGCGTCCGATGGCGACTTTGGTGTCTTCACCGGCTTCAACCGTGTAGCCCTCGAGCTTGCTGGAGTGCTCCCTCTCACTGGACGGATAAAAGGCGATGGCGCGCATCGGCTGCAAGTCCAGCGGGTCGAGGAATGTCATCTCATGGAAACCGACGCTCCAGTGAGGAAACAGCACAGGCGCGGCGTGCACTGAATTCAGGCTGCCGAACAGGCAAATCAGTAGCGTTGCACAAAGACGCACCATGGAATGCCCCCACCTTGTTACCTGACCGCAGATATTAACCCTCGACTGCATAACCTGGGCCAGAAACTGATCACCGGCAGAAATAAAAAAACTCTGTACCTGGCCATCATGATGACCAGAATACAGAGTTTCAGGGGTATTGCGTGCGCTGTTTGACGTCTTTACGCAAGCCTTACGCGGCGGCGAACAATTGCTCGCTGATTTGCGCCTGAGCGTCGCTCATGGCTTTGGTGCGCACTTCATCACCGTAGGCCAGGCCATGGGCGCGGACGAACTCGATGTCGGTGATGCCGAGGAAACCGAACAGAACCTTCAAGTAGTCTTCGTGCGCAGTGCCGGTCGGTTGACCAACGTGCAAACCGCCAGACGTCGAAACGATTACCACTTTCTTGCCGCCGCACAGGCCTTCAGGGCCGGCTTCGGTGTAGCGGAAAGTCTGGCCGGCCACGGCGATGCGGTCGATCCAGGCCTTGAGTTGGGTCGGGACGGTGAAGTTGTACATCGGCGCTGCAATCACGACGGCATCGGCGGCGATGAATTCGGCCAGGGCCTGCGCGCTCAAATCGGCTTCATGCTGTTGCGCGGCGTTGCGCAGCTCAGCGGCGGTGCCAGCGGCGACCAGCGTGGCGGCGGAGAAGTGGCTGATGGCGTCGGCGGCCAGGTCGCGGTAAGTCACCACAACGCCAGGCTCGGCGGCTTGCCAGGCTTTGACGACTTCGCCACTCAACTGACGGGAAGCCGAGTTGTCACCCAGAATGCTCGAATCGATATGCAGTAATTTCATGTGGGATCTCCAAGGTGAGGATCGCCACCCGGCGATCTGATGGAGACAATCCTACCGACGAAACCAATAGCTGATTAGCCGGCAATAATGCGATAGTTCGTCCCACTGATAGAACAGTCGGATTTAAATCATGCAAGACCTCAACGACCTCTACTATTTCGCCAAGGTGGTCGACGCCGGCGGCTTCGCGGCGGCCGGGCGTTTGCTGGGGATTCCCAAGTCCCGGTTGTCGCGACGCATCGCCGAACTGGAAGAACGCCTGGGCGCGCGCCTGCTGCAACGCACCACCCGCCAACTCAACCTGACCGCCGTGGGCGAGCGCTACTTGCGACACTGTCAGGCAATGCTGCTGGAAGCCGAGATGGCCGATGAAGCGGTGGCCAGCATGTCCAGCGAACCCCGCGGCCGACTGCGGGTTTCCTGCCCGGTGGGGTTGGCCCACGACATGTTCCCGTCGGTGATCAGCAGGTTCCTGGAGAAATTCCCGCAGGTTCAGCTGGAGATGCTGCTGCTCAACCGCCGGGTTGATCTAGTGACCGAAGGCGTCGATGTCGCCTTGAGAGTGCGGGAACTGGGTGATGAAGACCCACTGCTGGTCACCCGCCGCTTACGTCAGGCGCAGACTGTCATGGTCGCCAGCCCGGCGTTTCTTCGCGAGCGGCAGATCAAGACCCCGGACGACTTGAAAAACGTGCCGATATTGGGCGCACTGGAAGCCGATCGGCTGGTGCATCTGCGGATGCTCGACCAGCACGGCAAGGCCTGTGAAATGACATTTGAAGCCCGATTGGGCATCGACGATTTTCTCGTGCGCAAGGCGTGTACCCTGTCCGGGCTGGGTTTCACCGTGTTACCGATGATGTATTGCGAGCAGGAACTGGAAAACGGCTCACTGGTGCAGTTGCTGCCTGACTGGTCATTGCCGGGCGGTTGGCTGCAAGCGGTCTACCCTCATCGACGCGGGGTGATGCCGGCGGTGCGCGCCTGGATCGACCATTTGATCGAATCATTCAATGCCTGTGGGGACCGACTGTTATGAAGGCAAGACCAATGAGCGAAGAGGATGTCGCGCAATTCTGCCTGGCGCTGCCCGGCGCGCGGGAGGATTACAAGTGGGGTGGCGTGCGGGTGTTTTCGATTGCCGGGAGCAAGATGTTCGCCTTGCAGAACCTGCGAGGCCAGTCCCTGGCCTTCAAGGTCGACAAGGACCTGTTCCTGGGCCATTGCGACCGACCGGGCATTCACCCGGCGCCGTATCTGGCCCGGGCGCAGTGGATCATCATGGAAACGCCCTACCCGCTGGGCACCGAAGAGCTGCAAGGCTTGCTGCAACGTTCCCACCAACTGGTGGTGAGCAAGTTGCCCAAGCGCACGCAGGTCGGCTTGCTGCTTTAAACGGCTTTAAAACAGCGCGAACAGATGAGCACCCAGAAACAGCTGGTCGATCCAGAACACCTGATGCATCAGCACGATGAGCCAGAACACCAGTTGAAACGAAACCTTGCGGGTCTTGTGCCGAAACACTTGCTGGGCCAGCAAGGCCCCCGGCCAACCGCCCGCCAGTTCCACCGCGTGCAACACGTTCTCCGGCGTGCGCCAGCTGTCGGCGCGGGCCTTGTGCTTATCGCTCCAATACAGCAAAAACGCCAGCACGCTGACGATGCCGTAGGCGGCCAGGGGAATCAGCGACACCCCTCGCAGCCACAGCGACACCGAGCCAAACAACGGCACTGCGCACAGCGCCGCGAACACCAGCAATTTCAACCGCAGGTTCTGAATCGCTCCCCCGGACTTGCGCCCGGGGTTGTTGCGTGCGGCGGAATCGCTCATGGCTTGGCCGCGGTCCAGTCGACCCAACCGAACTGCCAGGTCGCCAGAATCACCAGGCCGAACACAATGCGATACCAGGCGAACGCTGCGTAGCTGTGGCTGGCGATGAACTTGAGCAGGCCCCGGACGGCGATCATTGCGAAGATGAACGCGGTGACGAAGCCGATGGCGAACACCGGGAAATCAGCCGGTACAAACAGATGGCGGTATTTATAGCCCGAGTACACCGCCGCACCGACCATGGTTGGCATGGCGAGGAAGAACGAGAATTCGGTGGCCGTCTTGCGCGACAACCCGAACAGCAAACCGCCAATAATCGTCGAACCGGAACGCGAGGTCCCCGGGATCATCGCCAGGCACTGGGCGAAACCGACTTTCAGGGCTTCTTTCCAGGTGATGTCATCGACGCTTTCGGCATGCACGACATGCTGCCGACGTTCAGCCCACAACATGATGATCCCACCCACGACCAATGCGCTGGCCACAGTGATCGGGTTGAACAGGTATTTGTGGATCAGGTCGGCGAAAATCACCCCCAATACCACGGCCGGCATGAAGGCGATCAACAGGTTCGCGGTAAAGCGTCGAGCGCTGGGCTGCGTCGGCAAACCGATGATCACGTCGAGGATCTTGCGACGAAACTCCCAGACCACCGCCAGAATCGCGCCGAGCTGAATGATGATGTTGAAGGCCATCGCCCGCTCGCCGCCGAAGTTGAGCAGGTCCGCCACAATGATCTGGTGCCCGGTACTGGAAATGGGCAAGAACTCGGTCAGCCCTTCTATAACGCCTAAAATCAATGCCTGAAAGGCTGTCCAAAGATCCATCATTCCCCCAAGAAGCCATGCCCCCAGGCATGCCCCGTTAATAATTTGTAGAGCGTTATTCGCGATCAGCGTCCGCTGAAACCCCGCGCGCACAAGATCCACACAAAACCGTAAAAATTCCGTGAAAAATCGACTTGGACTCAGGTTTTTCCGCGCGGGGCCGAAATCCTATCAGACAAGTCTCATTTACGCTGCCGCGTAATAAGACCTGAGTCGGATAGGCCCCGATCGGCAAAGTGTGGTTCGATGCTGGCGATCGTTTATGACAAGAACAAGAAAACGGAGTAACAGCGTTATGAACAGCTTACGCAGTGTGTCGATCAGCCGACGCTTGTGGCTTATCTTGATCGTGGCCGTGGTGATGCTGTTGACGTTGGGCGCGTTGATGCTCAAGCAGATTCACGACGATCTCTATCAGGCCAAGGCCCAGAAGACCCAGCATGTGGTGCAGACCGCCAGTGGCATCCTGACCTACTACCACGGCCTGGAAACCGCCGGCACCCTCACCCGCGCCGCCGCGCAACAGCAGGCACTGACCGCCGTGCGTGGTTTGCGCTACGACCAGAATGACTATTTCTGGATCAACGACCTGACGCCGGTCATGGTCATGCACCCGACCAATCCAAAACTTGAAGGCCAGAACCTCTCGACGATCCGCGACCCGGACGGTTTTGCGCTGTTCAACGAAATGGTCGCCATTGCCAAGGCCAAGGGCGCCGGCATGGTCGACTATCGCTGGCCGAAACCGGGCGCCAGTGCGCCGGTGGAAAAAACCTCCTACGTCAAACTGTTCGAGCCCTGGGGTTGGGTGATCGGCTCGGGCGTGTACATCGATGACATGCAGGCCGAGTTTAATGCGCAGGTCTGGAAGGCGTCTTTCGTCGGCCTGGTGATTGCCCTGATCATGGCGCTGCTGGTGATCATGATTGCCCGTAGCATCGTGCGCCCGCTGCAGGAAACCGTGAACGCCATGGCCAACATCGCCAGTGGTGAGAGCGACCTGACCCGCAGCCTCGATACCCACGGCCAGGACGAAGTCACGCAACTGGCCCGGCACTTCAACGCCTTTACCGCCAAACTGCGCCTGGTGATCAGTCAGCTGCAAGTGTCCGCCGGTGCGCTGGGCCAGTCTTCCAGCGAACTGGGCAACGACGCCGCGCAAGCCCAGCAACGTAGCCAGCAGCAGTCCCAGCAAATGGAACTGGTGGCGACCGCGATCAACGAAGTGACCTACGGCGTGCAGGACGTGGCGAAAAACGCCGAGCACGCGGCCAGTGAAATGCGCGATGCCGAATCTCAGGCGCAGCAGGGGCAGATCAATATCGATGGCAGCCTGCAGCAGATCGACAAGCTGTCGTCGACCATCGATCAAGCCGTCGAAGTGATTCGTACGCTGGCCGACGAAAGCACGCAAATCGGCAGTGTCCTGGAAGTGATCCGTTCCATCGCCGAGCAAACCAACCTGCTGGCCCTCAACGCTGCCATCGAAGCCGCCCGGGCCGGTGAGCAAGGTCGAGGGTTTGCGGTGGTCGCCGATGAAGTGCGCCTGCTGGCCCAGCGCACCCAGAAGTCGACGGCAGAAATCCAGTCGATGATCGAACGCCTGCAAAGCCATTCCGAGGCGGCGGTCAAGGTCATTGGCGACAGCAGCCGTGCCTCGCAACTGACCATCGAGCAGGCCGGTCTGGCCGGTGCCAGCCTGAATGCCATCGGCCAGGCCTTGCGCAACCTCAACGGTTTGAACGCCTCGATTGCCAGCGCAACCTTGCAGCAGGCGCATGTGGTGGAAGACATCAATCAGAACGTCACCCAGGCCGCCGGGTTGTCCCACAGCACGGCATTGGCGGCCGAGCAGTCGAGCGTGGCCAGCGTTCACCTCAAGGAATTGAGCGAACAGTTGAACGGGTTGCTCAAGCAGTTTCGGGTCTGATCACTTGTAGCAGCTGCCGAGCCTGCGAGGCTGCGTTCGGCAGCTGCTACACCGGACCGCGCAAGCCGGTTCTACTTGGCAGCGCCTGCCGCTACAATCCTCCCCCCCTTTTCGTCTTCCCCAAGGAACCTCCATGTCCGGGCTTGAACTGTTTGCCGCCGCCCTCGGTGTGATTGCCGTCTGGCTGACGGTCAAACAGAACCCCTGGTGCTGGCCGATCGGTCTGGTCATGGTGCTGCTGTATAGCTGGATCTTTTTCGAGGTGAAGCTGTATTCAGACATGCTGCTGCAAGTGATCTACGCCGCGTTGCAGCTTTACGGCTGGTGGCAGTGGACCCGCGCGGGCGCGACGCATGACGGGCGGCACGTCAGCCAGCTCGATGGCCAATCCGTCGCGCTGGGCTTGACCGTCGGCGCGCTCGGCAGTCTGCTGCTGGGGGCCGCCATGGCTCACTGGACCGATGCCGCCCAACCCTGGCTCGATGCCGCGTTGACCGGTTTCAGCCTGGTCGCGCAGTTATGGATGGCGCAAAAACGCCTGCAATGCTGGCCGCTGTGGATCGCGCTGGATGTGATCTTCGTCGGCCTGTTCATCTACAAAGAGCTGTACCTGACCGCCGCCCTCTATGGGGTTTTCGCCCTGCTGGCGGTGCAAGGCTGGCGGACGTGGCGCGCCGACCCGGCGTTGCGCACATGAAAGTGCTGGTGCTCACGGGGCCCGAATCGAGTGGCAAGAGTTGGCTGGCCGCCGAACTGCAACGGCAATTCGGCGGTGTTCTGGTGGGCGAATACGTGCGCTGGTTCATTGAACAGGAGGCACGGGACACCTGCCTGGCGGATATCCCCGAGATCGCCCGCGGCCAGTTGCAATGGGAAGATGATGCCCGCGCCCTTGCGCCACAATTGCTGATTCTCGACACGCACTTGCTGAGCAACATGCTTTGGAGCCAAACCCTGTTCAGCGATTGCCCGGCCTGGCTCGAACAAGCGCTGCTGGCCCGGCATTACGACTTACACTTGCTGTTGTCGCCTGAACTTGTCGACTGGACCGACGATGGCCAGCGGTGTCAGCCGCAGCTGGATCAACGCCGGGCTTTTTTCAACGCGACTCAGGCGTGGCTGGAGCAGCATCGGCAACCTGTTCAAGTGATCCAGGGTGACTGGGCAGAACGCCGAGCCCAAGCGTTGCAGGCCGTCACTCTGCTGCTTGGGCGCTGACCTGTATCCGGCCTTAGCATTTGTTGCGGTAATTTTGCAAATGCGTCCGCTTCTGAAACACACCTTTGCTCTCGAACCACCCGTTTAAGCGTCGTTCATCATCCTGTCATGCCATGTGTTAATGCGCTGATACATCACAGCGCAAACCATGGATCCAGAGCTCTATCCCGCTTTTTCCCCGTTGCAGCTCCAGATTTTGTCTCAGGCCTGAAACAGCTCAACCATCGATCCGTCTTCCTTGCTCGATAACCCGTTGAATCAAAACAGTTATCAAAAACCGGCACGGCTTTCGCTATCACCTTCACAACGCTGATTAGGGCCAGCGCACAACAGAAGGAATCGCCGTCGTGGGGACTTTTCATAAAGGCTTTACACGCTTGTTGCTATTCGGATGTGCCGCCGTCTCGGTACTCAGTTTTGACGTTCAGGCTGAAGGCAATGGCGTCATCGTGCTCACTCGCGATGTGCAACCTCACACCATCGGCAGACCGCCATTCCAGAAAGACCCCTACCCGATCACTGTCAACGCCAACCCTTCGGATCGTGTCAACACGACACTCAGCAACACCGAGTTGAGCGATGGTGAGTTCGCCAGCGTGGCCAGCGGTTCGTCCATCAGCAACAACATCAATCAGAACGGTGCCAGCGTACCCGGCAGCCTCAGTGTCATCACCAACCCCAACGGGATGCCTGGCATGAGCGCCGGTCACGGAGGCGGCAGCGGTGCCGCGATTTCGGGAACCATCAACCATGCCATGACTTCCGGCCTCGCTCCGTTGGGCAGACTGGCGGGAGGTCAATGATATGAGTCGCTCCCCGATCCTGCTCGCCCTGCTCGTCAGTGCCAGCGTCAGTGCAAGCGCCATGGCCGACTCCAGCGTTCCAGTGGTCAACACCGCCAGCATCCTGGATTCCGGCGCCCGGTACAAAGGCAACTTCAACGTCAATCAGGCATCCGGCGATCAACAGCAACAGACCAACACCCGCGCCATCGCCATCGGCACCGATGCCTCGGCGACCACCCGCGTCATCCAGAAACTCGACACGCCCGCCAACCCGTCGATGAACGCGACGGCCACCATTGGCGGCAACTCTTTCAGTCAAGGCAACGGTGCACTGGGTGTCAACCAGGGCGCCGGGGCCAACAACCAGATGGCCAACGCAATGCGCATCAGCATCAGTGCTGCGCCGCAAAGCGTCGACGATAGCGCCCTTTCTCAACAGAACGTGGCGTTGTTACCAAGCTCAGGGGCAACTGACGCTTCAAAAGGCAGTCGCCAGGTCGTGACAAGCGACCAGGCCTTCACCGGCAGCCGAGGAGTGATTCAGGTGAACCAGAGTGCCGGGGTGGGGAACCGAATGGCTAACACCCTGAGCATACGGGTCTCTGACTGACCCGAACGCAGTGCGATTAGAAAGTAACCAACACTTAACCAACTAATAAGCACGGAGAAACACCATGAAACCCACAATGGCTCTCAAACCTCTGGTCTTCGCCCTGGCATCCGTCATGGCGATGGCTGCACAGGCCAGCGACAACGATCGTGGTCACCACCATCATCACGGCCCCAAAGGTCCAACCTGGGAACAACAGCTGTCAATCGACTCCGCCGCCAACGCCTATGTAGGGGACACACAGGACAGCAGCGGCAACTCGGTACTCAACCAGGGCACCAAAAACACTGCCAATGCCGACGACTCACTCAACGGCTCCAATGGCAACATGGGCGCCAACGTGGCTGGCGGCGATGGCAACCAACAAGACAACGCTGCCGCGCTGGCGACCGCCGATGAAAGTTTCATCTTCGGTTCTGCCACTGCAACGTCCTACGCGAATCAGTACAACACCAACAACTACGTCAAAAACCGCTCTACCCAAAGTAACGCCACGCTCGACAACGCTGGCAACAACGGCTCCGGCAACATTGGCATCAACGTGACTGCCGGTAACTTCAACCAACAGAAAAACAACCTGGCGATTGCCGTGTCCGGCGGACGCGTAGCGACAGCTTCGGCTGACGCTTACCAATCCACCACCGGTCTGGATGTCGACAACAAAGCTGACCGGACCCGCGTCACCACCACCCTCACCGACACCACCACCTCTTCAGGCAGCTTCAAGGCCAAAGGTAGCGGTACGATTGAAGACGACAATGGCTGGGATCACAGACGCCACGACGACGACAAGTTCAAGTTCACCGCCGTGGGCACCTTCGATCTGTCTAGCGTCACCACCCATCAAGTGCTGACTCCAGACGGCTGGAAAAACCCTGTAGTGAACAACGCCAGCATGACCGGCTCGATGAACGGCTTCTCCGGCAACGGTGGCGCCAACGTATCGGCGGGTGTGGGCAACCAACAAAGCAACTCGCTGTCCATCGCTGCCGGCTGCAGAGCCTGCATGTAATCGCGATCGAAATGAAAGCCCCGGCAACGGGGCTTTCTTTCCACAGCTCCTCAAGGGCGTATCGATCATGCGTACGACAGCCTTTTTTGCACTGCTGTGCCTGTGTGGCCTGACTCAGGCAGCACAGATGCCAGTCGCCGCCTTGCCTGGCGGCATGCTGGTTTATAAGCAGGTACAAAGTGTGCGTGAGCGCAAGCTCAGCGACATCGTCGAACAAAAAACCGACTTCAGCTGCGGCGCTGCCGCACTGGCCACGGTGTTACGCCAGGCTTACTGGCTCGATGTCGATGAGGAACACATCATCAAAGGCATGCTGGTCAACGCTGACCAGAACCTTGTCCGTACTCAAGGTTTCTCCATGCTGGACATGAAGCGCTACATCGAAGCAATCGGCATGCGCGCGCGTGGCTACCGGATACCGCCCGAGAAACTCGAAGCGGTGACCATTCCGGTGGTGGTGCTGATGGAAATTCGCGGCTACAAGCATTTCGTGGTGATGCAGCGGGCGGACAAGAACTGGGTCTATATCGGCGACCCGGTGCTTGGGCACAAACGCTATTCCCATGATGACTTTGTCAAAGGCTGGAACGGCATTGTCTTCGCTATCGTAGGTCCCGGTTACGACAAAACCAATGCATTGCGCAGCCCTCCGGAACCGCTGACGGCCAAGAACAAACTGGACACTTTCAACCCGGTCAAAGATGCCGAACTGATGGACTTTGGCTTCATTCAGAGCGACTTCTTCTAATCGCCCACTGATGATAGAGAGGGCCGGATGCCCCGGGAGCAGCAAATGAAAACCTCATACTGGCTGGCCGCCGCTTGCCTGGCCGCAAGCGCATCAAGCTATGCCAATGCAGGATTCAAACCCATCGAACTCAAGGACCATGAGCTCGCCGAGCTACGCGGTCGTTACGTCATGCCGGGGCGGATCATCAGCTTCGGCATTGTCATGAGCAGTACCTGGCGCAATGCCAGTGGCGACCTGATTGGCGCGACGACGTTGATGCAGATCCAGGCCTCTACCGTAAAACCCACATTCTATGTGTCGACCATCAAGGAAACCGGTAACGGCAGTACGCCGCCATCGGGCACCGGGAATGTGATCGGTGGCGCAGGACTGACCACCGCCCAGGGTGTCACCCAAACTGTGCGCGCCGCCGGTGACGGCAATACCGCCTACAACAATGTCGCCCTCAACGTCCAGGAGGCCAACCAGGCGCCGGCGCCGAGTCCCGCCCAAGGGCAGGTGCTGACAAGCGGGCAAACCATTACCGACAGCAATGCCGCCGGAAGCGTCGCGGTGTCGGCCACCGGGGGTGGCGTGCAAATGGCTATCCAGGCCAGCAACAACCAAGGCACGGCCATGCAACAGG
The DNA here is from genome assembly GCF_058802085.1 of Pseudomonas sp. GW822-FHT02G04. Lineage (NCBI taxonomy): Bacteria > Pseudomonadati > Pseudomonadota > Gammaproteobacteria > Pseudomonadales > Pseudomonadaceae > Pseudomonas > Pseudomonas sp. GW822-FHT02G04. The sequence goes on along the minus strand of NZ_JBXANU010000005.1, from coordinate 26,143 downwards.
TGGCTCAGGGTGGTCTGGTGCAGAACACCCGGCTTCTGGGCAACAGCAACAGGGTCAATAACCTGACGCGCCTTAACGTGGTGCTGCACAACAATGGCCGAAATGCCGGAGCAGTCAACTGCAATCTGAATCAACTCAAGGCACTACGCAGCCTGGGATATTGAACTACGCTGATGTTCGATCATTGGGCTTCATGGGGGACGGCTTATCATGTATCGGTCAGTACCACTGCGCGCGATCGTTTGTCTGAGCACTTTGTTCCCGTCGGCGCTGCTGCAAGCAGCGCCCGATGCGGACGTGGCGGCTTTGAAACAGGAGCTCATGGAGCTCAAACAACGTTACGAAGTACAACAAAAGGCCCTGGCGGTACTCGAACAACGGGTCCGCCAGGTGGAGGACCAACCGGCGGCACCGCAGCCTAAACGCCTGGCCAAGTCGCCAGCTGACATGAAAGGCAACCAGCAAGTGGCCACCAGGACGGGAGCGGCCGCGGCTTCAGGAGGCGCCGCAGGCAGCGGCAGTTCCTATGGGCAATCGCTGGCCGATGACTCTCAACCGGCACAGAGTGTTTCCAACCTGTATGACGAGGCCAGCGGATTCTTCGGCGGCGGCAAGTTCAGCCTCGAAACCGGGCTGACCTATTCGCGTTACGACACCCGTCAGCTGATCCTCAACGGCTTCCTCGCACTGGATTCGATCTTTCTGGGCAACATCAACCTGGACCGGATCAAGGCCGACACCTGGACGCTGGACCTCACCGGTCGCTACAACTTCGACAATCGCTGGCAGTTCGACCTGAACGTGCCGGTGGTGTACCGCGAATCGACGTATCAGTCCGGCGGCGCCAACAACGGTGCCGCGGGTGTGACCAGTGAAGAAACCGTCACCCGGGATCCGACGCTGGGCGATGTCAACTTCGGGATCGCCTACAAATTCATGGACGAGTCGGTCAACACCCCGGACGCGGTGGTCACCTTGCGCGTCAAGGCACCGACCGGCAAGGATCCGTTCGGGATCAAACTGCGCCAGAGCGACGCCAATACCAACCTGTTCGTGCCTGACACCCTGCCAACCGGCAACGGCGTCTGGTCGATCAGCCCCGGTATCTCGCTGGTCAAGACCTACGATCCGGCGGTTCTGTTCGGTAGCCTGTCCTACACCCACAACTTCGAAGAGTCCTTCGACGACATCAGCGCCACCGTCAATCAGAAAGTCCCGGGCAAGGTGCGGATCGGCGACAGCTTCCAGATCGGCGCGGGCATTGCGTTCGCGCTGAACGAAAAGATGAGTATGTCGTTCTCGGTGTCTGACCTGGTGCAGCGCAAAAGCAAGCTCAAACAGGATGGCGGGGATTGGGAGTCGGTGGTGTCCAGCGACGCCAACGCCGGTTACTTCAACGTCGGCATGACCATCGCGGCCTCCGACAACCTGACCATCGTTCCCAACCTGTCCATCGGCATGACAGACGATGCCCCGGACTTTTCCTTCAGCCTGAAATTCCCGTACTACTTCTGATCGCTTCACCCCAATGGAAAAGGCCCGCTGCGATGGATGTCGCAGCGGGCCTTTTCGTTTACCCGCCCTAGCGGATCTGGTGCTTGTGCAGCAATCGGTAAAAAGTCGGCCGTGACACGCCCAGGACTCGGGCGGCAACACTCAGGTTGTCGCTGTGCCGGTTCAACACATCGCACAGCGCCTGGCGTTCGGCGCGTGTCTTGTAGTCTTCAAGGGTGCCCATCGGCGTGGCGAAGGCGTGTTGACTGAGCAGCCCCAGGTCTCGCGCCTCGATCTGCCGTCCTTCGGCCAATACCAGCCCACGACGTACCCGATTGGCCAGCTCGCGGACATTGCCCGGCCAGTCGTGCTTGCCCATGGCGACCAATGCATCTTCGCTGAAGCTGCGAGGACGACGGCCGGTCTCACTGCTGTAGAAATGGGAAAAGTGGTTGGCCAGCATCAATAGATCACCATGGCGCTCACGCAGCGGCACGGTGACTACTTGCAGGACGTTCAAACGGTAGTACAAATCTTCGCGAAAGCGTTTGTTCTCGATGGCCTCTTCAAGGTCGACGTGCGTCGCCGCCAATACCCGCACATCCACCGGAATAGGCTGATGGCCGCCAACCCGCTCAATGTGTTTTTCCTGCAGGAAGCGCAGCAGATTGGCTTGCAGCTCCAGGGGAAGATCGCCTATTTCATCGAGAAACAGGGTTCCGCCGTTGGCCGCTTCTATCCGCCCGACCTTGCGCTGATGGGCGCCGGTAAAGGCCCCCTTCTCGTGACCAAACAATTCAGACTGGATCAAGTGCTCGGGAATCGCGCCGCAGTTGATCGCCACGAACGGTTTGCTGTGGCGCTGGGATTGTTGATGCAGGGTGCGGGCGACCATTTCTTTGCCGGTGCCGCTTTCGCCACGGATCAGCACCGGCGATTCGGTGGGCGCCAGTTTGCTCAGCAATTTGCGCAGCTCGCGAATCGGTTTGCTGTCGCCAAGCAGTTCATGTTCAGGCTGATCGATATGAACCGTACCCTGTCCGCGCAGGCGTGCCATGCCGAACGCGCGGCCCAGAGTGACCTGAACCCGTGAGACATCGAACGGCAAGGTATGGAAGTCAAAAAACCATTCGCAGACGAAATCCCCGACATTCTGCATTCGCAGGACATCCTGATCGAGCACGGCGATCCACTCGGTACCGCTGCGGGTGATCAGTTCCTTGACCGCTTCCGGGCGCTCCAGATGAAATGGCTGCAAGCGCAGCAGGCCGACGTCGCAGGTTTGCTCGGCGGCGTTTTCCAGGGTACAGCTGTCGACATCCCAACCTACAGCGCGTAAACCCGGCAGCAAACGGTGGCAGTCATCGCAAGGATCCACTACTAAAAGACGTCGTAAGGCAGGCGCTTCGATCATGACTGTTCCTTGACGCCAAATTAAAGGAAATATTATTAAAAACAGTCATTTGGCGGGCTTCGGTGTAACACTAGCAAAATATTGACGCAGGCTTGTATCGATTGCTTATAGGGACGTTGGCTGATTAGTTATAAGAAACCACTTCAATAGTTGCCTAACGAGTCGAACCTTTCATTCAGCTTTCAGCAACTGCCTGAATCGCCGGCCAATCAAAGAAAGTTGAAATTTCTTTTGATTGTGTGTGACCCAACCCCCGGTTGCGGACATCAGTACAAGTAACCAGCCGAACGGTAAGCCCAACCGACGGCACATCACTTGATTGGGCACACAGAGAGAAGACCCCATGAACGCCCCGCTCCGTATCAACGAAGCTCTTTTGATTGCCGACCGCGCATTCCAACCCTTTCAATGCGTGGCCTGGGCCCCACAAGACGGTAATGGCGAGCTCAGCCTGGCCATCATTGATCGCACTAACACTCGCATCAGCAGCAAACAAATCCCCAGCAGTGCCTATTCCGATCCGGAGCAACTTGCACACTTGCTGGAACAAGCCCGCGCCGAGTTGAGCGAGGAAGGTTACACACTGCAATCGTGGTCCATGCCGCATTAATCTTTTTCGCGGATTACCGCCCGGTAATCCGCGTCCCCGCCTCTCCTTAGTTGACGGTTTTCTACGGTCAGCTGCACAGCACAATTCCCGTTTTTAACTTCTAATCCGCCAGATTACTTGGCAGGCTTGTCAGTGGTTCGAAAAGACACTGTTCTGGCACAAAATGCCCCTCCTCCTGAGCGTAATGGCAGTTGCACATCATCGTATTCAGGGATTGAATGTTCTGCTCAGACAGTCAACCTCCGGGCACCCGGACAAGGACGACTGGCAAGGAGATGCGCGCATGTCACTCCAGACTGCTTTTGCCATATCGGCAACGGTGAAAGACGCCGGGCAACTCGATAGCCATTTCGCCGGCAGCGGCAAGACTCAAGTGTATTTCGCCGGCAGTACCTCCAGCAGGGTCAATGGTGTTGCGATTGACCACACCGGCCGGATACTGGTGGCCGCCAAGGTCGGCACACCAGGTGGCAGCCGCTTTGGCCTGGCCCGCCTGCTGGTGGACGGTTCGGCGGATTTGGCCTTCGGCAAACAAGGCAGCATCATCGGGCAATTCGCCCATGGCTACGAGGCCATGGCGGGCACGATACGGGTGCTGGCCGACGGGCGCATTCTGGTGGCCGGCCTGCACTACGAAAATGCTCACCGTACGCTGCCCGCCCTGGCGATGTTTGATCAACGAGGTTGCCCGATCCAGGGTTTTGGTGAACATGGCCGCTGCGTGGTGCGCCTGCCCGGGAATCTTTCCCAAGGCGCTCGCGACGCCTGGTTACCACCCGGTGTGCCGGGTACCGAGGCCTGTGATATCTGCGTGCAGGACGACGGTCGAATTCTGCTGCTGGCCAATCATCACTTTGAACGGGCCGATCACGTCGGCATGCTGATTCGGCTCAATGCCGACGGCTCGCTGGACAGCACTTTCAACGGACGTGGTTTTGTCATGGTCCGGCACTTATTGATGAACACCTGGCTTAACAGTTTGATGGTGCAATATGACGGCCGAATCCTGGTGGGCGGATCGATCAACTTCCCCGAGGAAGGTTTGCTGGCGCGTTATCACACCGATGGCCAGCTGGATGACGGCTTCGCCGTGGATGGGTTCATGGCCTTCAAGGTCTGGGGTCAGAGTGCCCAGGTCTGCCAGATCGTCCAGCACGAAAATGGTGATTTGCATTGTTTTGGCAGCAGTCGCGACCCGACGCACTGCCTCGCCCTGAACGTTCACAGCAATGGTCGGCCTGATACGCATTGCAATGGCGGCCAGCCACAACTGTTGGAAATCAGCCACAGCGGCTGCCAGTGGACCGCCGCCCAGATACAACCGGACGACTGTGTGCTGACGGTCGGAGCGACGGGCGGCGGACTCGAAGGCGATTTCATTCTCGCTCGGTACTTACCCAATGGGGCGCTGGATCGCAGCTTCGCCAATGGCATGGGCTGGGTCCGCACACGTCTGAGTCGAGGCCCGGACACCGCCACTTCATTGGCCGTGCAGGCCGACGGCTGCATCGTCGTCGGCGGCTATTCACTGGATGGCAACTACCGAGCTGTCGTCGCCCGTTATCAACCCTAGTTTCCTGCACTTGATCTTCCCTTCCGCTTACGGCAAGTTGCGCGCTTCTTTATACAAGGAGTAGCCGATGTCCGGCTCAATGGCCCAGGCCTTCGCACACAATTTTCTTGGGCATTCACCCCGCTGGTACAAAGCAAGCATCATTGGATTCCTGATTCTCAACGCCCTGGTGTTATGGACGATCGGCCCGGTGGCAGCCGGCTGGTTGTTGGTGCTGGAGTTCATCTTCACCCTGGCCATGGCACTCAAGTGTTACCCGCTGATGCCCGGCGGGTTGCTGTTGATCGAAGCGCTGCTGCTGAAAATGACCACGCCCCAGGCGCTCTATGACGAACTGGTGCACAACTTCCCGGTGATCCTGCTGCTGATGTTCATGGTGGCGGGCATCTACTTCATGAAAGACCTGCTGCTGTTTCTGTTCTCGCGCCTGCTACTGGGGGTTCGCTCCAAGGCGTTGCTGGCGTTGATGTTCTGTTTCCTGTCAGCGTTTCTCTCGGCGTTTCTCGATGCATTGACCGTGACCGCAGTAATCATCAGCGCGGCCGTGGGGTTTTATTCGGTGTATCACCGCGTCGCCTCGGGCAACGATCCGCGTCAGGACAGTGAGTTCAGCGATGACCGGCAGTTGCCGACATTGCACCATGCCGACCTCGAACAGTTCCGCGCCTTCCTGCGCAGCCTGCTGATGCACGGCGCGGTCGGCACGGCGTTGGGCGGTGTTTGCACGCTGGTCGGCGAGCCGCAAAACCTGCTGATCGGCCATGAGATGGGCTGGCACTTCGCCGAGTTTTTTCTGAAGATCGCCCCGGTGTCGTTGCCGGTGCTGGCAGCGGGCCTGGTGACCTGCGTACTGCTGGAGAAACTGCGCTGGTTCGGTTATGGCACGCTGCTGCCGGACAACGTGCGTACGGTGCTGGCCAACTACGCCGCTGAAGACAACGCCGAGCGCACTTCGCGTCAGCGCGCCGCGTTGCTGGTTCAAGGGACGGCGGCGCTGATTCTGATTGCCGGGCTGGCGTTTCACATCGCCGAAGTCGGCCTGATCGGCTTGATGGTGATCGTGCTGATCACCGCGTTCACCGGCATCACCGACGAACACCGCCTCGGCACCGCCTTCAAGGACGCCATGCCGTTCACCTCGTTGCTGGTGGTGTTTTTTGCAGTGGTGGCGGTGATTCACGATCAGCAACTGTTCGCGCCGCTGATCCAGTGGGTGTTAACGCTGCCTGCGGATCAACAGCCGGGCATGCTGTTTATTGCCAATGGCTTGCTGTCGGCCATCAGCGACAACGTGTTCGTGGCGACCATTTACATCACCGAAGTGAAACAGGCATTCATCTCCGGCCACATGAGCCGCGAGCATTTTGAAACCCTGGCGATTGCGATCAATACCGGAACGAATCTGCCGAGCGTGGCGACGCCTAATGGCCAGGCGGCGTTCCTGTTCTTGCTGACCTCGGCGATTGCACCGCTGATTCGTCTGTCGTACGGGCGGATGGTGTGGATGGCGCTGCCTTACACCGTAGTGATGGGGGTTCTTGGCTGGTACGCGGTAAGCTACTGGCTTTGAGGTGGCAGGTCTGACGCTTTCGCGGGCAAGCCTCGCTCCTACGGGATGTGTAAAGCCTGTAGGAGCGAGGCTTGCCCGCGAAGAACGATAACGCGGTTCAGACTGAACTCAGGATGTATCGCTCGATCGCCTCGGCCGCGCCGTCTTCGGTATTGGCCCCGGTCACCACGTCGGCCTGACGCTTCACCGCCTCTTCCGCTTGCCCCATGGCGATCGACAACCCGGCACGATGAAACATCGCCGGGTCATTGCCGCCGTCGCCCATGGCGGCGGTCTGTTCCAGCGACACCCCGAGAAACCCGGCCAGTGTCGCCAGTGCCGCGCCCTTGTTAGCCTGCATCGCGGTCACGTCCAGATAGACCGGCTGCGAACGCGACACCTGCGCCTGGCCTTCGACCTTGGCCAGCAACCGCGCTTCCAGCTCGATCAACAGTTCGGTGTTGTTGCTGGCAGCGACGATCTTGTCGATGCGTGCCAGGTAAGGCTCAAAACTCTCGACCACCACCGGCGGATAACCCAGGCCGTGCTGCTCTCGCGGGACCATCGGGCCGTTCGAGTCCTTTAACAGCCAGTCGCCACCGCTGAACACCCAGATTTCAATGTCCGGCCGATCGGCAAACAGCGTCAACGCCGTCAGCGCTGTGGTTGCCGGCAAATAATGCGCAACCAGCAAACTGCCGTCCGGGTTGACGATCGTGCCGCCATTGAACGCCGCCGTCGGCAAAACAACGCCCAGGGCTTCGATCTGCTGCAACATCGCTTTAGGCGGACGCCCGGTGGCCAGGCTGAACAGCACGCCGGCGTCGCGCAAGGCGCGGACCGCCTCGATCGTGCGCTGGCTGAGGCTGTGATCGGGCAGCAACAACGTGCCGTCCATGTCACTGAGCAGAAAACGGATGGGTTGTCGCGTGACGTCACTCATCCGAGGCCGTGCCAGACGCGACCATCGCGGGTCAGCAGATCGTCAGCGGTCTTGGGTCCGTCTTCGCCGGCCGCATAGCTCTCCACGGTTGCGTCCTGCTGCCAGGCGTCGAGGAACGGTTGCACAGCGCGCCAGCCGTTCTCGATGTTGTCGGCACGCTGGAACAGCGTCTGATCGCCGGTCAGGCAATCGTAGATCAAGGTTTCATAGCCAGTGGACGGCTGCATTTCAAAGAAATCCTTGTAGGCAAAGCCCAGCTCGATATTGGCCATGTTCAACGCCGGCCCCGGCCGTTTGGCCAGCAGGTCGAACCACATGCCCTCGTTGGGCTGGATCTGGATTCGCAGGTAGGTCGGCTGCAATTCTTCGACCTCGGTGTCGCGGAACTGCGCATACGGCGCCGGCTTGAAGCAAATGACGATCTCGGTGTCGCGCACGCTCATGCGCTTGCCGGTACGCAGGTAGAACGGCACGCCGACCCAGCGCCAGTTGTCGATCATCACTTTGAGCGCGACATAAGTTTCGGTGGTGCTGTCGGGCGCGACGTTGGTTTCCTGACGATAACCGGGCAGCGGATTGCCATCGATCTCGCCGGCAGTGTATTGGCCGCGCACCGAGTTGGCTCGCGCTTCCTCGGTCGACCAAGGGCGAATCGCGCCGATGACTTTGGCCTTCTCGCCGCGTACCGCATCGGCGCCAAACGCGGCCGGTGGTTCCATGGCCACCATCGCCAACAATTGGAACAGGTGATTGGGCACCATATCCCGCAGGGCGCCGGTGACCTCATAAAAACTGCCACGGGTTTCCACGCCGACGGTTTCGGCGGCGGTGATTTGTACGTGGTCGATGTAATGGTTGTTCCAGAAGGCTTCGAACAGACTGTTGGAGAAACGGCTGACCAGAATGTTCTGCACGGTTTCCTTGCCCAGATAGTGATCGATCCGGTAGATCTGCTTTTCCGTCATCACTTTGAGCAAACACGCGTTCAAGGCTTCGGCGGTGTACAGATCCGAGCCGAAAGGCTTTTCGATCACCACCCTTCTGAACGCTTCGGGGGTTTCTTGCAACAATCCGGCAGCGCCGAGACGCCGCACCACTTCGCTGAAAAAGCGCGGTGCGGTGGCCAGGTAGAAGACGGCGTTGCCGGTGCCGCTGGCGGTGATTTTCTCCGCCAACGCTTGATAGGTGCGTTCGTCCAGGAAGTCGCCCTGGACGTAGCTGATGTGTTTGGCCAGGTTGGCCCACAACGCCGGATCAAGGGCGTGATCGCCCTTGCCGACCTTGGCCGCCACTTCTGCCCGAATGAAATCTTCGAGTTTCTTGGCGAACGCTTCATCACTGATGGCGTTGTGATCAACGCCGATGATCCGCAGTCCATTCCCCAGCAAACCGTCGCGACTCAGGTTGTACAGCGCCGGCATCAGCAGACGCTTGACCAGATCACCATGGGCGCCGAACAGAAACAGCGTGGTGGGCGGCGCGGGTTCTGCCTTGGATTTCCTGCGGATCACATGGGTCATTTTTTCGGGGTCTCCACATGGCCGCCGAAGCCGAAGCGCTGAGCCGAGAGAATCTTGTCGCCAAAGGTGCCTTGCCCGCGCGAACGGTAGCGGGAGAACAGCGAGTTCGACAGCACCGGTACGGGCACCGATTGCTCCATGGCAGCCTCGATGGTCCAGCGACCTTCACCGCTGTCAGCCACCGATCCGGAGTAACCCTCAAGTTTCGGGTCGCTGGCCAGGGCATCGGCCGTCAGGTCGAGCAACCAGGACGAAACCACGCTGCCACGACGCCAGACTTCGGCGATGTCGGCCACGTTCAGGTCGAAACGCTGATCTTCCGGCAGGTTGGTGCTGGCTTTGGTCTTGAGGATGTCGAAGCCTTCGGCGAAGGCCTGCATCATTCCGTATTCGATGCCGTTGTGGATCATTTTGACGAAGTGGCCGGCGCCGGCGGGGCCTGCGTGGATGTAACCGCGCTCGGCGCGATCGTCATCGGACTTGCGATCCTTGGTGCGCGGGATGTCGCCCAGGCCCGGGGCCAGGGACTCGAACAACGGGTCAAGACGCTTAACCGTCTCGGCATCGCCGCCGATCATCATGCAGTAGCCACGTTCCAGGCCCCAGACGCCGCCGGAGGTGCCGACGTCGATGTAATGCAGGCCTTTTTCCGACAAGGTTTTGGCCCGGCGGATATCGTCCTTATAGAAGGTGTTGCCGCCATCGATGATGGTATCGCCCGCTTCAAGCAAGGTGCTCAGGGTGTCGATGGTGTCTTCGGTCGGTGCGCCGGCGGGCAGCATGACCCACACCGCGCGTGGCTTGGCCAGGCCAGCGACCAGCGCCGGCAAGTCGGCAACACCGGTGGCGCCTTCTTCGGCCAGGGTGTCGACAAAGGCGGTATTGCGGTCGTAAACAACGGTGGTGTGCCCGTTGAGCATCAGGCGCCGCGCAATATTACCGCCCATGCGGCCCAGTCCAATAATCCCGAGTTGCATGTACTGATGCTCCCTACTACAAATAAAGTGTGTCTAAGGTTATAGCCCAACGCGACTAGTGAAGGTTAGTCCAGAGCGGCGGGATGAAGTTTCCGGGCATTGTGCCCGATCCAGACTGATAACGTCGGGAATCGTGCCGAAGACACAACGACCATGAAAAATAAAAAAGTTCCCTTCAGGGGCAAAAGAAATCAAAATTGGCGCCGATAGTAAGTGAGCACCCGGTCTCGGGAGCCGACTTACAGTTGATACCGCCATTTGCGAGGTGAGCAATGGGCACCGTACACACAGCACTGCCAGCACAAACCCTTTACGTCACGATCCGTCGCGATGAACTGCGCCAGTTGAAAGACGAGCGCGATCAGTTGAAACGGGAAGTTGCGCAATTGCGCCTGCTGGCCCAAGGCAATCAGGCTCAGCCCTTGCCCGTCACCCAACGTGCTCCTCACGCCTGATCTCCTCGCCTGCTCCTTCGTTTGAGAGAAGGGATCAGCCGCCGCTGTTTCCTTCTCGCTGCAATCCTGTCCGCTGCGACAACTCACAAAGTTTTCACACTTGCTTGGCGATACTCCGGCCCTTTGTGGCTGCTTGCTTTGCGAGCGGCATCCGTTCGTCTGTGACAAGGAGAGTGCCGACGGCCGATCATCAGGCTGGAGTGTTGAATGGCTTTGTTTAAACGCAGCAAAACGTCTGCGAATGGTTTCGACTGGGCAGGATTTCTCTGGCTATTTCTGTTCTTCTGGTATTTTTCCGGCATCACCCAACTACTGATTCAACTGACGGGCACCTCTGGTTTTAGCGGGTTCCGCCAGGCCTTTGTGATGAGCGCCGTCTGGCTCGCGCCGATGCTGTTATTCCCCAAACAAACCCGTGTGATGTCCGCGCTGATCGGCGTGGTGCTGTGGGCCTGTTCGATGGCCAGCCTGGGTTATTTCTTCATCTATCAACAAGAATTCTCCCAGAGCGTCATCTTCATCATGTTCGAATCGAACGTGTCTGAAGCCGGCGAGTACATGACGCAGTATTTTGCCTGGTGGATGCTGCTGGCGTTCCTCGCCCACACCGCGTTCGCGTATTTCCTTTGGACCCGTGTGCGCCCGGTGCACCTGCCACGCGCCCAGGCGCTGATTGCCGCGACGGCGATTGTGCTGGCCGTGATCGGTTACCCGCTGATCAAGCAGACCGCGCACACCGGCAGCCTGGCAGAAGGCTTCGAGAAATTCGAAACCCGCATCGAGCCCGCAGTGCCGTGGCAGATGGCCGTGGCCTATCACCGTTACCTCGGTACCCTGGCCGGCATGCAAGACATGCTCGACAGCGCCAGCAAGATCCCGCCGCTGAAAAACTTCACCGATTCGATGGCCAATCAGCCGGCGACCCTGGTGCTGGTGATCGGCGAGTCCACCAACCGTCAGCGCATGAGCCTGTACGGCTACCCGCGGGAAACCACTCCGGAACTGGACAAGCTCAAGGACCAACTGGCGGTTTTCGATAACGTCATTACCCCACGCCCCTACACAATCGAAGCATTGCAGCAGGTGCTGACGTTCGCCGACGAAGAGAACCCGGACCTCTACCTGACGACGCCGTCATTGGTCAGCATGATGAAACAGGCGGGTTACAAAACCTTCTGGATCACCAACCAGCAGACCATGACCAAGCGCAACACCATGCTCACGACCTTCTCCGAACAGGCCGACGAGCAGGTGTACCTGAACAACAACCGCAACCAGAACGCCGCCCAGTACGATGGCGATGTGATCGAGCCGTTCAGCAAGGCGCTGGCCGATGCGGCGCCACGCAAGCTGATCGTCGTGCATTTGCTCGGCACGCACATGAGCTACCAGTACCGTTACCCGCCGACGTTCAACAAGTTCACCGACCGCAAAGGCGTGCCGGACGGTGTACGTGACGATCAGGTGCCGACGTACAACAGCTATGACAACGCGGTGCTGTACAACGACTTCGTGGTCTCGAGCCTGATCAAGGACTACGCCAAGACCGATCCGAACGGCTTCCTGCTGTACCTCTCCGACCACGGCGAAGACGTGTTCGACTCCGCTGGCCACAACACCCTGGGCCGCAACGAGAACAAACCGACCGCGCCGATGTACACCATTCCATTCATGGCCTGGGCCTCGCCGAAATGGCGCGAAAGCCATGACTGGAGCTTTGCTGCTGATCTGGGTCGGCCGTACAGCAGTTCCCAGCTGATTCACACCTGGGCGGATCTGGCCGGCCTGAGTTTCGATGAACTGGACCGCAGCAAAAGCCTGGTCAGCGACAGCTTCAAGCCTCGGCCATTGATGATCGGCAACCCTTACGAGCGTGAGCAGCGGCCGTTGATCGACTTCAGTTTGATGAAGCCCAAGGTCGCGCCTGTCACTCCGACGGTCGTTAAGCAGTAGTTTTGATGCGCAACCTGTGAGAGCGAGCCTGTGTGGCGAGGGAGCTTGCTCCCGCTCGGCTGCGAAGCAGTCGTAAACCCTTTACATGCGGTTTAACTTTGAAATGCCGGGGTCGCTGCGCGACCCAACGGGAGCAAGCTCCCTCGCCACAGAAGCCCCTCTCCACAACAAACCCGCTCCCACAAAGAGTGCGGACTTATAGCGCTTTGATCCAGAACAGCATCCGGCCGTGCGCCGGGTCGAACATGCCGGGTGAAAAACCGAATTTGCCATACGACGCCTGGGCCACTGGATTGCCTTCCAGTACTTCCAGGGTGATTTTGCAGCAGCCGCGCTGGCGTGCGATGTCCTCGACTTTTTGCAGCATCTTCTGGCTCAGCCCCAACCCGCGAAACTTCGACACCACGACCACATCGTGCACGTTGACCAATGGCCGACAGGCAAAGGTCGAAAAGCCTTCGAAGCAATTGACCAGCCCCGCCGGCTCGCCACCAACAAACGCCAAGACACTGAAAGCATGGGGGCGCTTGGCCAGTTCCCCCGGCAGTTGTTGCAACACATGGGTGGGCAACGACTGACCGCCACCCATCGGGTCTTCGGCGTAGTGGTTCAATACAAGACAAATCGCCTCGGCATGTGTCGGGTTGCTGTAACTGGCCTGAAGCACAAGAATTCCTGCGGATTCCATTTCCACCCTCGATCACACATGAAGTTGCCCCAGTTCGCTTCTTGCGCACTGAAAGGCCCTGCGACCTTATCGCGAGCGCCGGGGTACCGACAACCGGATTCCGTTGTAATTTCGCACTCTCAAGCGCCCCAGATCAGTGCCTCGGTCCATCCCAGCTCGGCAAAGTCCTCGGCCCTCAACCTCGCCTCACCGGCACAGAAGAACTCGTCCAGTTGCGGCGGCTTGACCGAAGTGCCGCTGAGCATCGCGTGAACCTGCCCGCGATGGTGAATCTGGTGCTCGAACAGATGGGACAGCAGGCGTAATCGGCTGTCGTGTTGCGGGGTATCGCGCGCAATGGTCACGATTCGCCCGAGCTCTGTGTCACGCAATTGCTCGCAGTAGGCGATCAGTCGACGGTCGACCAGGGCTTGCTCGCGCTTGAGATCGGCAGCGTCGGTGAACGGCTCGTCCTCGTTGAAAAACACATAGCAATCGGGATGCGGCTCGTCACCGCGCAACTCCCGCTCCAGGGCATCCACATAGAACCAGTCGCACGTCAGAATGTGGTTGAGGGTCGCGCGCAGGCTGGGGAAGAAACTGACTCGCGGCGCCGACAGCTCAGCCGGGCTCAGTTGCATCCAGGCCTTGGCCAGTCGGTGATTGGCCCAGGCATTTTGATAGGCCATGGTCAGCAAATGGTGGGACAAGGGCTGATTCATGTTCACTTCTCCCGAACATCAAGCCTCGGCAAAACGTTTTAGCTGCATCTCCTGCAAACGGCTGAGGGTGCGGCGAAACGGGAACTCCAGATAGCCCTCGGTGTACAACGCCTCCATCGGCACCTGCGCTTCGAGGTACAGCGGCACCTTGCGGTCGTAGCATTCGTCCACCAGAGCAATGAACCGCCGCACACCGTCGTCATGCACCGATAACTGCGGCAACTCTCGATCCCCCGCCGCCACCCGCTCGACACCGTCTTCAGTGCCGCGGGCGATGCGCCCTTCGCGTTTTTGCGCGCTGAGATTGGGCACGTCACTCAACAGAATAGCGCTGAAGGTGTCGCACAGGGCCATGAAGTCCATGGCGGCAAAAGGTTGCTCGCAGACCTCGGCGTAACGACACCAGAGCACAGTTCGACTGGCCTGCATGACATTGACCGAACGGTAGCCGATCTGCACCGGAGCGCTGGACGGCGACTGGCCGACGGTCAAGGCCTTGAACACGTCGCCGAGGGCAGCGGGCTGACCCGGAACGTTAACCCAGTAACGCTGCAGACCGGCGCCGGGGTGCAGCCGATGATCTTCCCCACCATCCACCGCAATCACCTGCATGTGTTGCTTGATCGCGGTAATCGCCGGCACGAAGCGGTCGCGGTTGAAGCCATCGGCGTACAGCTGATCCGGCGGCTGGTTGGAGGTGCAGACCACCACCACGCCCTGCTCGAACATCACCTGAAACAAGCGCCCGAGTATGATCGCGTCACCGATGTCGTTGACGAACAGCTCATCGAAACACAACACCCGCACTTCCTGGCTCAGCTCGCGGGCCAGGGCCTTCAGCGGGTCGGCGGTGCCGGTCAATTGGAAGGAGCGCTGGTGCACCCAGCCCATGAAGTGGTGAAAGTGCTGCCGCCGTGCCGGGACGCGCAGGTTTTGATAGAACTGATCCATCAACCAGGTCTTGCCCCGCCCGACCGGGCCCCAGAGGTACACGCCGGTGATGGGCGCGCGGCCTTCATGCAAGGCTTCGTGGCATTTTTGCAGCGCCCACACGGCATGTTCCTGGGCTTCGTCCTGGACGAAGCCCTTCTGTTCGATGGCGTGTTGCCAGGCGCTTAAGGGAGAGTCGACATTCATGCGCGGCAGTATAGGCAAAGCGCGATTCATGTGGGAGCGCCGGGTTATAGCGAGATGTCCAGCCGGGCGATCTTGCCCTGTTCATTAAGGCGGAACATGTAGCGCAGTTCCAGCGGGCTGCCGGGAAAGGTGCCGGAGATCAGGTTGTGTACCAGCACTTTGCCGGTGCGCTGCTGAACGTCAAGGACCTCGACCCGCGGCTGATAACGTTGCGCGGTGTCTTGCATCCATTGGGCGATGGCTTGCGTACCGACCTGATGCTGCCCTTCCTCGAATACGTTGGCATCCTCAGCGAAAAAACTGGCGACCCTCGAGGTGTCGCGAGCATTGGCGGCAGCAATGTAGGCGGCGATGGCAGGGGCCAGTGAAGAGGCTGGACTGGACATGTTTACGGCTCCTTGTGAGTTGATTCTGGAGCCATGCTAAAACAAGCCAGTGTCAGTTCTTGTCAGGAGTGAAACGCCCTGCTTCGTCAAGTTGCATCTGCTTGCGCCAGGTGCGCAACAGGTCGCTGCGCCGCCCCGGGTAGCGCTCCCCCTGTTCACCGGCTGCCGAGATCCGGTCGGTGCGGAACGTGCGATAGGCACTGCGTAACTCACACCAGGCGACGATGATCCGCACTTCATTGAGAAACCCCAGGGCCAGTGGCCAGATCAACCGTTGGCTGGGCACCTGGTTGGCGTCCGCATAATCGATGTGCAGCTTGGCCTGATCGCGGATGGCCTGGCGAAACACATTCAATGGCACGGCATTTTGCGGATAGCCATATCCCGGCGGGCCCGGCAGCACCGTCGGGTTACGCAAGGCGTCCTGGGCCGTCGGGTCGAGCACCGCGGCGATTTTTGCCAGGGCATCGGCCGCGGCTTTGCTCAAGACCTCATCGCCACGCTGATCCACGTAGCGCAAACCGAGCACGATGGCTTCGGTTTCATCGGCATTGAGCATCAAGGGCGGCAGAAACAGACCGCTGCGCAACACATAGCCGATCCCCGCCTCGCCAAAAATCGGCGCGCCGAGCGCGGTGAGTTCAGCGATGTCGCGATACAGCGTGCGTTCGGAAATCTCCAGCTCGCTGGCCAATGTCGCGGCAGTCACCGGACGTCTTTTGCCCCGCAGCACTTGCAACAAGGTCAGTAAACGAGTGGTTCGCGACACGGTCGGCAGGCTCCTTTCTGGAAGTCGCCGGAGCTTAGCAGAGGCTGCTGTCAGAAAGTGGCAGTAGCGATAAGTCTGACGCAGCCCGCTCCCACATTTTCGCTTGTTACCGATCGACCTTATGCCTGGCCGCATACAAACACAGCATTTCCATGGCCAAGGTTGCCGCGGCCAGTGAGGTAATGTCCGCGTGGTCGTAGGCCGGTGCCACTTCCACCACGTCCATTCCCACCAGGTTGATCCCGCGCAAACCGCCGAGGATCTCCAGCGCCTGCACCGTGCTCAAGCCGCCGCACACCGGCGTTCCGGTGCCCGGCGCGAAGGCCGGGTCGAGGCAGTCGATGTCGAAGGTCAAATACACCGGGTGATCGCCGACCCGCGCACGAATCGCCTCGACGATCGCCTCGCACCCTTGCCGATGCACCTGCCGCGCATCCAGCACCTGAAAGCCCTGATGATCGTCATTGGTGGTGCGCAAGCCGATTTGCACCGAACGCGACGGATCCACCAGCCCTTCCCTGGCCGCATGCCAGAACATCGTGCCGTGATCGACGCGCTTACCCTCTTCATCCGGCCAGGTGTCGCTGTGGGCGTCGAAGTGAATCAATGACAACGCGCCATGCTGGCGGGCGTGGGCCTTGAGCAGCGGATAACTGATGAAGTGATCGCCGCCGAAGGTCAGCATTGCGCAACCGCTGCTGAGGATGTGCCCGGCGTGGGCTTCGATGCTTTCCGGCACTGATTGCGGCGTGCCGTAATCGAAAGCGCAATCGCCGTAGTCGATGACCGCCAAGTGATCGAACGGGTCGAACGTCCACGGCCAATGGCGCTCCCAGGCAATGCCCGTGGACGCCGCCCGAATGCCGCGCGGTCCGAAACGCGCACCGGGGCGGTTGCTGGTGGCGGTGTCGAACGGCACGCCGCTGACCACTACGTCGACGCCACGCAAATCGCGACTGTAACGACGGCGCATGAAACTGGTGATACCGGCGTAGGTGCTTTCGGCGGCAGTCCCGTAAAGACTGTCGCGGGTCATGGCCTGATCGTTCTGTGCAGGGACATCCATGGGTGTGTTCCTTATTGTTGGCTTATTGGCGGCTACGGAAAGTGGTCCACAGACGGGTGCGCTGACGCATGTCCTTGAGGCTCATGCTGCGGTCGGCGTACAGCCGCTCACGCACCTCGCTCTGCGGGTAGATGTCGGGATCGCTGCGCACCGCTTCATCCACCAACGGCGTCGCCGCCTGATTGGCCGTGGCGAAGAACAGCGTATTGGTCAGCGCCGCAACGGATTCGGGGCGCAACATGAACTCGATGAAGGCTCGGGCGGCCTCGGGGTGCGGCGCGTCCTTGGGAATCGCCAGGTTGTCCTGCCACACCAGCGTGCCTTCGCGCGGAATGCGGTACGCCACCTCGAACGGTTTATTGGCCTTGCGCGCCTGATCGGCGGCCATGCTCGCGTCACCGTTGTAGGTCAGCGCCAGGCAAACGCTGCCATTGGCCAGATCGTTGATCTGCCGCCCGGTGGCGACGTACAGCACCGACGGCTGTAGCTGACGCAACAGGGCGTCGGCGGCTGTCAGATCAGCCTTGTCGGTGCTGTAGGGATCTTTACCCAAGTAATGCAGCGCCAGGCCAATCACCTCTTGCGGCGAATCGAGAATCGCGATGCCGCAGTCTTTGAGCTTGCTGGCGTATTCGGGCTTGAACAGCAGGTCCAGGCTGTTGAGCCGGACGTTGGGCAAACGTTGTTTTACCGCCTCGACATTCATCCCAAGCCCGAGCGTACCCCAGGTGTAAGGCACGCCATAGCGATTGCCGGGGTCGACCACCGCCAGTTTTTCCAGCATGTCCGGGTCGAGGTTGGCATAACCCTTGAGACCATCGTGAGGAATTTCCTTCAGCGCTCCCGCCGCCAGGCCGCGCGCCAGGACACTGGACGACGGCACCACCACGTCGTAACCGCTGCCGCCGGTGAGCAGCTTGGTTTCCAGCACTTCCGGCGTATCAAACGTATCGTAGCGAACGTGAATGCCGGTTTCCTTTTCGAAGCGCTGCAAGGTCTCGGGCGCCACGTAATCGGCCCAACTGTAGAGATTGAGGACTTTTTCCTCAGCCTGGGCCGGCACGGCCATGGCGAGGAACAGCGCGGGTAAACACAGCTTGAAGAGCGGAGCCATGACGAACACCTGACCGGAGGAAGTGGTTGCAGGATGCGTCGTCAGTTACATTGGAAAAATACCAAGTTAGTTATCCTGACTTTATTGCGGAGTAATGTTTGATGCTCGGTCAACTGCATGATCTGGACCTGCACCTGCTGCGCCTGTTTGTCAGCGTGGTGGAATGCGGAGGCTTCAGCGCAGCCCAGGGTGACCTGGGGCTGAGCCAGTCGAGCATCAGCCAGCAGATGGCCAAGCTCGAAACCCGGCTCGGTTATCGCCTGTGCAGTCGCGGCAAGGGCGGGTTCAAGATCACGCCCAAGGGCGAACAGTTGCTCCTTGCCACCCGCGCCTTGTTCGAATCAATCGAAGCGTTCCGCCATCAATCCAACGGCGTGGCCGGACGCTTGATTGGCGAAGTGCGCCTGGGTTTGTCCGAAGCACTTGATCAGTCGGTGCTGCAACGGGTGGCCGAGGCGATCCGACGCTTTCGCGAACGGGACGAATCGGTGCGCATCGAGTTGATCAGCGCCATGCCCGGCGAAATGGAGCGGCTGTTGCTGCAACAACGACTGGACTTGGCGATTGGCTATTTCTCACAGGCGCAAAGTGCTTTTGACTACCGCGAACTGTTCACCGAAACCCAGCACCTGTACTGCGCCTCCGGGCATCCGCTGTTCACCGATGACGCCCCTGACGATCAAGCGCTTCAGGCCTGCGACCGGGTCGATCACCCCTACCGCTTCCTGCGCAGCGATGAGCCGTTTCAGGGGAAAATGTGTTCGGCGCGGTCCGAGCAGGTCGAAGGCACCCTCGCCTTCATTCTGTCCGGCAAGCACGTGGGTTACTTGCCCAACCACTTCGCCCGTAGCTGGGAAGAAAAAGGGTTGCTGCGTGCCGTGCGCCAGGGTGATATGAGTTTCGAAGTGGCGTTCCACCTGGCCCGCCATCGCGCTCAGGTGCCGGGGGATGCGCAAAAGGCCTTTGAAGAGGATCTGCTTGCGGCGTTCGCGGCGCCCGTTTGATCTCCTGTGGCGAGGGAGCTTGCTCCCGCTGGGCTGCGAAGCGGCCCCAAAATCGGCCAGTCAAACCGCATATACCGGGTTTGCGACTGCTGCGCAGCCGAACGGGAGCAAGCTCCCTCGCCACAGGTTTTGTGTATGCCCCCTGTACCGTTTAGCGTTGCCCTCGATGCCCACGGCTGGCATCCTGCGCACCCTTTTCCGACCGGCCCGCCTTCTGGCACGCACCTGACCATGACCGCAGCTGAAAAAAACGCTTCCCCACGCCACAACGATCTGATTTACGGCCTCGACGACCGCCCTCACCTGACCGCCACGGTCTTCGCCGCCCTGCAACATGTACTGGCGAGTTTCGTCGGCATCATCACCCCGACGCTGATCATGGGCAGCGCCCTGGGCCTGCAAAGTGAAGTGCCTTATCTGATCAGCATGGCGTTGTTCGTCTCGGGGCTGGGCACGTTTGTGCAGGCGCGGCGGTTCGGTCCGGTCGGCTCCGGCCTGTTGTGCCTGCAAGGCACCAGTTTCTCGTTCATCAGCGTGATCCTCAGCGCCGGGTTCATGGTCAAGGCGCGAGGCGGTGGCACCGATGAAATCCTTTCGACGATTTTCGGCGTGTGCTTTTTCGCCGCGTTCATCGAAGTGGTGTTGAGCCAGTTCATTGGCAAGCTGCGGATGCTGATCACCCCGGTGGTGACCGGCACCATCATCACCCTCATGGGCCTGTCGCTGATCAAGGTCGCCATGACCGACATCGCCGGCGGTTTCGGTGCGACAGATCTCGGCGCGGCCAGCCACTTGGCGCTGGCGGCACTGGTGCTGGGGACCATCGTGGTGTTGAACCGGGTGGACGTGCCGTTCCTGCGCCTGGGAGCAATCGTCATCGGCCTGGCCCTCGGTTATGCGGTCGCGTGGTTCATGGGTCAGGTCGATTTCGCCAGTCTGCCGGCCGTGCCGCTGATGAGCGTGCCTGTGCCATTCAAGTACGGTTTCTCCTTCGATTGGGTGGCGTTTGTGCCAGTGGCGGTGATTTTCCTGGTGTCGCCCCTGGAAGCCGCTGGTGACCTGACGGCCAACTCGATGATTTCCCGGCAGCCGGTCAAAGGACCGGTGTATATCCGTCGGATCAAATCCGGCCTGCTGGCCGACGGCCTCAACTCGGCCATGGCGGCGGTGTTCAACAGCATGCCGATGGTGACCTTCGCCCAGAACAACGGCGTGATCCAGCTCACTGGCGTGGCCAGCCGTTATGTGGCGTTTTTCATTGCCGGTTTGTTGGTGCTGCTGGGCTTGTTCCCGATGATCGGCGCGGTGCTGCAATTGATGCCGAAACCGGTGCTCGGCGGCGCCGAACTGGTGATGTTCGGCACCGTGGCGGTGGCCGGGATCAAGATCCTCGCCGAGGCCGGCCTGCATCGGCGCAACATGCTGATCGTGGCGATTTCCCTCGGTATGGGCCTGGGTGTCGCGGCGGTGCCTGAAGTCTTGCGCGAGCTGCCGAAGGCGCTGCACAACATCTTCGAATCGCCGATCACTGTCGGTGCGTTGTGCGCTATCGTGCTGAATATCTTCCTGCCCGAAGAGTTCATCGAGCTGGAAGAAGACGAGTTCGACCCGGAAGCCTCGGTGCTTCAGGTGATGCAGAACCCGGATGTTCCGGCCAAGGGTGAACCCGCGTCGCCTGTGGTTGTCGCACAGTTGAACCGTCCGTAATGCTCAAAGGCCGAGCTTTGAGCGGTTCGGCCTTTTTCTTTACGAGAATATGTTCATGCGCAGATTGCTAGCCCTGTCCCTATCCCTTCTATTGCTCTCCCTGAGCGCCTGCGCCTTGTTCCCCAGTCGCGACCCGCTGCACATCAATGTGGTCGGTATCGAGCCGCTGCAAAGCCAGGAACTGGAAGTGCGCTTCGCGGTAAAACTGCGCGTGCAAAACCCCAATGAAACCGCGATCGCCTACAACGGCGTGGCGCTGGATCTAGAGGTTAATGGCCGACCACTCGCCTCCGGTGTTAGCGACCAGTCGGGCTCGATCCCGCGATTCTCCGAAGCAGTCATAGTGGTGCCGGTGAGCATTTCGGCGTTCACGGTGCTGCGTCAGACCCTCGGGTTGAGTCAGACGCAGACACTGGACAATCTGCCGTACGTGCTTCGGGGCAAACTGGCGGGCGGCGCGTTCGGCACGATGCGTTTTGTCGATCGCGGCAAGCTCAGCCTGCCGGGTTCGACCTCCGGCACCTGGTAACGCCCCGCTAGGTAACGGGGTCGATCACCTGCGTCACACAATGCTTGAGCCCTTCTACGTGCCAGTTGGCCCACAGTCGGGTTTTGCCGTTGCCGCCTTCATCCGGCTCTATCGCCAGCCAGTTTCGAGCGGCGATCAGGTAACGGCCCCTTGCGCCGACGGGCAACATGGTTCCGGTGATGCCGTAGTCGATCTGTTCCTGGTTGCCACCGATGGACTCCAGAAAGTGCACCGCCAACACCGGCGGCGCAGGATGGACGACGCCGGTGGAAATCAATTGGTAGATTTTCCCTGCGCCATCGATGCCATGCCGGGGCAACTTCGATTCGATCACACAGGCCCCGGCCACATGAACATCGCCAGACACCAGCGTGACCTTGCATGATCGGGCTTTGGCGAAATCCAGCAGCCGCATGATCAACCGCTTGCGTTCACTGCGGTGCGGCAGGCTTCGCCAGTGGTCGCGCAAATCGTCCTCGAGCTCCTGTTGCCCCGACATCAGGTCCAGCGCCTTTTCAGCGGCCTGTAAATCGAGGTAACCCACCGGAATACTCGACATCAGCAACAGGTGCTTGTGCGCAGGGACCTTGTCCAGCCAGGCATAAATCGCATCCCAACTGACCGGGGAAATCACCCGGGTTTGTTGGGCCTGCGGGGTGGTCAAGTCCGGCGCACGTTCGCTGCGCAAATCGGGAACCAGCAATGCCAATTCGCCCAGGCCGGTGAACCCCAGGTGAAAGCCGTCAGCGGTGCCGGGAATCGCGCACGGATGAGTATCAGCAGACGGTTTGAGGTGAGGATGGGTCTGGATCAGTTGCTGCTGGAAAATCCTGAAATAGCGTTTGGCCGTGGCGAACAGCCCCTGGAAAACTGGGCTTGAATGCAATATCTCATCGTAGGAACCCCAGCCATCGATGATGTCATGGTCATCCCACATCATCACCGTCGGAATGGCGCCGAACACCTTGGCCATCTCGGGCTGTTTCCAGCATTCCAGGTAGAGCCTGGTGAAAAACTTGTCCAGATCGGCTTCGATCACCTTGCTGTAGGCTGCCTTTTGACGGTCGGCGAAGGGTTTGGCGAACCATGTTTTCATCGACGGCACACTGCTGCGCATGTCGTCGCTGTAAACCTGATCGCCGCCCATCAACAGCAGATGGTAGGGCTCGCCCTGGTGAGCGCCCCACATGTGCTCCCAACGCTCGTTGTTCCGGTCTACCTTCTCCATTTCCTTAGGGTCGGAGAAACCGTTGCACGACACATACGCAATGCGCGGCGACTGGCCCTTGGCCGGAACGACGAAGTTGGCCTGCGCACCGTCTACGGTAACCGTGTAACTGGTGGCAACGGCCTGATCCTGCGCCGCTTTGAAATCGATGCGCCAGACCCGGAAATTAGGGTTGAGCAGCGGGATATCGGCGATGGCCAAGGGTGTACTGGCAGTGACGCCCTTGGGTACTTTTACTGTGGGTGGTGGCCCGCCCAAGGGTGAAACCACCAGGGCAGATACGTTGTAGACGTTATTGTTGATGCCACGAAACTGCAGAATCGGGCCGAGTAACAAACTCATGGGCAGTCCATCCGTTGACAGGGGTGTGAACACCTGAAGACTAGACGAAGCGCACTCATCAGTCATGCCTACCCTTGTGGCGAGCGAGCTTGCTCGCGCTGGGCTGCGTAGCGGCCCCAAAAATCTGACAACCACTGCGAGTTTTTGTGAGTGCTACGCACTCAAGCGCGAGCAAGCTCCCTCGCCACAGGTTTATGCGTTGAACCGCACGCCCGGTTTGGCTCGCTCATCCACCGTCAACTCAAACACGTCCGGGCGCGCATAGTGGCCGACCACGTCGTAGTCGTAACGGGCGCGGATCAGGTCATCGGTGTCGATTTCCGCAGTCAGCAATCCCGCCTCGTCGCGCAGTGGCCCGGCGAGAATGTCGCCCATTGGCCCGACAATCACGCTGCCGCCGGCAATTAACGGGCGCTCCGCTGGCCAGTTGGCGATGTCCACGCCCAAGGCTTGCGGCGAGTCCTGAACCTGACAGGCGCTGACCACAAAGCAGCGTCCTTCATGGGCGATGTGGCGCATGCTGACCTGCCACATTTCCCGCTCGTCCACGGTCGGCGCGCACCAAACCTCCACGCCTTTGGCGTACATCGCGGTGCGCAGCAACGGCATCATATTTTCCCAGCACACCACCGCGCCGATCCGCCCGACCTGGCTGTCGATCACCGGCAAGGTCGAGCCATCGCCCTTGCCCCAGATCAGTCGCTCGGTGCCGGTGGGCATCAGTTTGCGGTGCTTGGCAACCAGCCCTGCCTGCGGGTCGAAATACAGCGCGGTGCAGTACAAGGTGCTGCCGGCGCGTTCGATCACACCGATCACCAGGTTGGCCTCAGTGCGGGCCGACAAACCGGCCAAGGCATCAGTTTCGGCACCGGGTACGTCGATGGCGTTGGCGAAATACCGGGCAAAGGCTTCTCGACCTTCCGGCAGTCGATAGCCGAGTTGCGTGCCGAAGCTTTCGCCTTTGGGGTAACCACCGAGCAACGCCTCAGGCATGACCACCAGCGCCGCGCCGGATTCGATAATGGCGGTTTCCCAAGAGAGGATTTGATCGAGGGTATCGGCCTTGCCGCCGGGCAAGGCGCCGATTTGCAGGGCAGCAACGATTGACTTGAGCATTACGGTGGCTCCGTCGGTAATGAGGTGTTGCTCATTCTCCGGCGCCACAGGATCATGAATAAAGCCCGATTCACTGCTGAATGATATGAACCAAATGAATATCGCCACCGTCGATCTCAACTTGCTCAAAGTCTTCGAAGCGCTGCATGAGGAGTCCAGCGCCAGCCGTGCCGCGCTGCGTCTTGGTGTGACGCAATCGGCGGTCAGCGCGGCATTGCGCCGGTTGCGCGAGGTGTATGGCGATCAGCTGTTCGTGCGAACCGGCCGGGGTCTTGCGCCGACGCTCAAGGCCAACCAGCTGAAACCGGTGGTCAGCGATGCGCTGAACAAATGCCGGCAGAGCCTGGCGATGGTCGATCCGGCGGCCCATCATTACGACGGACGCTCGGTCACGGTGGGCTTGTCGGATGATTTCGAAATCGCCTATGGGCGACGTTTGATCGAAGAGATCGCTCACCGTGCGCCGAAACTGCGGCTGATCTTTCGTCAGACCCACAGCCAGATCGTCGCCCGGGCCTTGATGGAACGCAGTATCGATCTGGCGATCACCGCAGGCGGGTTTGCCGAGCGGCTGCTCAGCCGTCAGGTGCTGGGTGAAGGGGGTTATCTGTGCCTGGTGGATCCCCTCAGCCTGGCCGAGGGGCAACAAATCCTCAGCCTTGATGAGTTCGTCGCCCGCGAGCACATTCTGGTGTCTTCGGGCGGTTTTATCGGGATTACCGATGAAGGTCTGGCGGCGCTGGGATTGAGTCGGCGGGTATGCGCGTCGACCACCCACTTTGCCGCGTTGCCGTATCTGCTCAAGGGCAGTCAGGCGGTGGCGACCATTCCGGCCCATGCGGCGCAAAGCATTGCGGCGCTCAGTGGACTGGCGTTGCTGCCCTGCCCTTTGGCGCTGCCGCGTTACCCGATCGAACTGGGCTGGCGCACCACTACGCAGCTCGATCCGGTGGTGTTGAAAGTGCGCGAAGCGATTGCCGCGATCTTCTCGTAGCGTGCGGGAACGGGAATGCGTGCGGGAAGAATAGGGTCAGTTTACTTGGCAGCCATCAAGCGATTGACTTCACTGCGCACCATGTTCGCGAATTCCGGCGGCGACATGCCGTCGAGTTCGGAGCGTACCCATTCCGCCCATTTGCCTTTGCGCTTGGCGCGCTCACCGAACAACCGTGCGGCTTCGCCCTTGGCTTTGCCCAGGTTGTTTTGCCAGAGTTCGAACAGACGGGATTTTTCATCTTCAAGCGCCGCGCGCTCGGCAAGGGGTTTGTCGGCCAGATTGAAGCTCATGGGGAATTACCTGCTGCGTAAAATAGGCGACATCTTACACTGTAGGAAGAAATGTCCTGCGCTGGATTTTGCTTCAGGGTTACGCCACCGCGCAAAATAGCTGCAACTTTCTCAATTGCCGCAGACTCCATTGCTCACTGTCCATTCACTGTAAGGAGTACACCAATGGCCCGCAAAACCGCCGATCAAGTCGCCGAGGATCAAATCAAGGATCAGGTCTTCAGCGAGCTTCAGGCCCTGATCGAAGAGTCGGAAAAACTACTGAAAAGCAGTGCCTCACTGGTCGGAGAAGAAGCGGACACCCTTCGTGGGCAAATCGCCCAGAAACTCCAGCAGGCCCGAAGCTCAGTCTCCAGCGTTCGTGACCGGACCAAACCCGCGGTCGACGCCACCGAAACCTACATCGGCGGTCATCCATGGCAAACCGTGGCCATCTCTGCGGGTTTCGGCCTGGTGGTTGGTCTGTTGTTGGGCCGGCGTTAAGCGAGAAACATCGTATCTGTAACTGAACCTGTAGGAGCCAGGGTTGGGGGGGGGGGGGGGGGGGGGGGGGGGGGGGGGGGGGGGGGGGGGGGGGGGGG